>JAUVJI010000137.1 GCA_030596605.1 Bacteroidales bacterium | reverse complement strand
CTTAAGGAAAGGATTTATAAGGGCATTGATGAAATAAACAATGAGCCTGTAATCTTTCGTTGGAAATATAAAATGGATGAAATTAAAGTTATTTGATATGATATATCAAGAACGAACTACTAGTATTGGTGCCTGCTTTACAGCAAATAAATGATTAATTTTTTGTAGCAAACAACAATATGAGGTAGAATAATCAAGTGAAAGAAGGTAAATTTAAAGTAGCATAAATCTCAAAGGAACGAAGTTGATTATCTTCGTGTCGTAAATAATAAAAAAGAATGAAAAGCTTTATAAAATCATTAGTATTAATTGTCGCATTTTTACTACAAACTTCCATTAGTTTTGCACAAGCTGATATTATTACTGCAAAAGATTTTATGAAAACTATAAAAGACAAAAATACAATAGCTCTTTCATTACAATCTATGAATGATTATGAGACAGCACATATACATCATTCAATTTTTCTAGACCATAAAAAATTATTTGAAGAAGGTAGGACTGAGATTGTCTTAAAATCACCGGAAGAAATAGCCAAGATATTGGGTGAGATAGGAATTTCTAACATAAATAACATCATTGTGTATGATGAAGCAAAACTCAAGTATGCTGGGAGAGTGTATTGGATATTAAAATATTTGGGTGTTGAGAGTGTAAGGCTTCTTGAAAAAGACTGGGAAGCATGGAAAGCAGCCAGAATTCCTTTAACAAAAAGACGATCCAAAAGAACAGCAACTAAGTTTATTCCAAAAGTAAGTACAGATATTATTATTGACATACCCTGGATAGAAAGCCATGTTACAGACGGCAAGGTGGTATTGGTAGATATTCTGGAAGAGAAAGAAAGGGAAAAAGAAAGAAAAATAGAAAGGGAAAAGGAAAGGGAAATTGCAAATCAAAGAATTGCTCAGGAAGAATGGAATCGTCGGGTTGAAGCAAATCGTAATAAAGGAACATCCTTGGAAGAAGTTGTCCTTGGAATTACAACTGTTCTTGCTGTTACTGCTGTTGCTGTTGAAGGCCTAAAAGCAATTACACCAGAATATAGTGGTAATGATGGTAGCAGCAGTGATGTTTTAAATAAAGAAAACAATAGCCCATGTTATGAGATAATTGATGATTATGGATACATGATTGACAATAGTAAACGCTATTACACTGTAAAATGTAAAGATGAAAGTGAAGAAAAAATAACATTCAATTCAGACTTAGATGAACCTTATCGATTATCTTTTGATTTCTCAGGTTACAAAAGTTTGCATGAAGCAGCCAAAAAAGCTTGTGGATGTAATTAATAAACGCACCAAATAGAGCAAGCTCCCGCTTGTGCCTACTGAGTCAAAGAAGCAATCAACATCAACTCTTTGGAAGAAAGAATAATCCTTAAAAGATGACTTATAAAACAACTTCAAAACAACAATTCAAATGAAGAGCTTATCCAGGCATTGTTTGATTTAATGGAAAAAGATAGACACCTGCTTCAAAAACGTTTTAAAATATAAAATTGCTATTATGTCTAATATTCTTGTTTTTTCTACCGTTACCATAACATTAGCCCTCTTGTTCTATTCGATTGGTGTTTGGGCTGAACGCATTTCAAAGTATCTTAAAGTTTGGCATGTTGTAACATTTTGGGTAGGATTTACCTTTGATGTATGCGGTACATTGGCCATGCATTTTATATCTGATGATCCATTCGATTTAACCGACATTCATACTTTAACAGGGCAAATTGCACTTTGGTTAATGCTTGTTCATGCCATTTGGGCAACTTTGGTTGTGCATAATAACAAAAGCCAATTGCGTAAAAACTTTCACCGGTACAGCTTTTTTGTGTGGTTGATATGGCTCATTCCATATATTGGAGGAATGATTTTGGGAATGAAAGGGTAATATTAAATTATATAATGCCCTATAATCCATAGGAACAATTAATATTTTTATAGTAAAGTTAAATTCTCGGTCTGACTAAAATGATTTTAGTTTTACCGGGGTTTTTTAAATATTTTGAAAGGCAAAAACCAAAACTCACATCTAACTATAAAACTATACGTTACACCCTGTTTGCTATCACAATGTAATGGTGTCAGGATAATCAAATTCTAACCGACCTTACAGAATGTATCCGCTTTTTCCGAATCATTGTTTTGTTAATGACAACATACCTAACAGCATCAAGTCCATGATTATAATTATCAATCGGTACATTCGCTATTACCATCCTTATCCATCTTCCACCGGTAGTTTTTCAACTCATTAATAATTTCTGCTTTATAAATTCTTTTCAGCATCAAGACAAATTATTATTCCCAATATTCCCTAATCTTTTTCGCTGCTAATTCCTCATCAATCCTTATATATCTAAAAAATGATTTCTCTGTTTTATGTCCGCTTATTTTCATGATCAGGTAGGAGGGTATTCCTTTAAGATATTGGTTTGTACAAAATGAACGACGACAGGTATGGCTAGTCATTAACTCATATTTTTTATATGTATGCTCTATTTTCTTGGGTCCCTGTTTTCGGGTAATGATAACCGGGTCCTTGATACCTGCAAGTCGGCCAATGAGTTTAATGTTTTTATTAAACTGAATTGAGTAAATACTTTTTGTCAGATTTGCACCATGTTTATTGACAATAGCTTTGGATAAATCATGTAATGGTATTATTACCTGCTTATTTGTTTTGCTTTGATTAATGCGGATTTCTTCATTGACAACATGTTCAGGCCTTATCCTGGATAAATCTGAGAATCGTAAACCGGTGTAACAACCTAGAACAAATAGATCTCTTTGTTTTTCGAGTTTGGGTTGGTTCGAGAGATCAAGGTTATAGATATCTGAGATTTCATTTTCCGACAAATATATTTTATCAACTTCCTCGGTCAGAACTTTAAAATCAGAAAGATCAAATTTGTCGATGATTTCATATTTAAAACAGTAGTTTAAAAATATTTTTAAATTTTTAATCTGCTTACCTATTGTATTTGTTGCCAAACCCTTTTCTCCATCTGGCTTAATAGTTTCATAAGTCAGGAAGTGAATAAAGTTGTTATAGAAGGTAAAATTGATGGTATTAAATGTCATAGCCTCAGAATAATATTTTTCATACCCTTGTAAATGTTTCTTCAAGGAATGATAATCCTTAATTACATCTTTAACCACTCTAGTTTTTTCTTTTTCAATAAAGATTTCATATTCTGCCCAAAATCCCTGTGACTGTCTAATTGGAGCACCAGTCAATTCTATTAAATAGGCTCTTTTTAGTTCAGAGGTTGTTGGTTCAATACCCTTTTTTTGAAAATTCCGGTAGGGTGTTTCAATGGCTTTCTTTATCTCATCCAGTCTTTCATTAACATCGAAATGTTTTTTGTATGATCTTATTTCACGGACTTTTTGCTGTTTGTAGTTCCAATACCTTGGTAAAACTGTTTCACCTGTGGATATTTTAAGCTTTTTTTCATGATATCTGAATATCAAATAAATTAATGTTTCTTTATCTGGTTGCGATTTATTTTTTAGGTTAAATCTGGCTGATGGCATAACTGAATTTTGATGATATTTTATGCTAAATTAAATGACAAATATACACATTGGGGGTCAGATAGGGGTCGTTTTATCTTAATTTTTATTAACATGACTTATTCTGAAAAATTAACATACGTCCTGTAAATAAGTAATAATAGTGGTTACATGATAAGGTAGAAAAAGATAGAAAAGGTTAAATTAAGTAAAATGCGGTTTCGTCCGGACCGCAAAAAAAGCCTGATGCGATAAACATCAGGCTTTTCATTTCAGGCTAATTCAAGAATTATTTCTCAGGAACACTCTTCAAAGTCTCCACCAGAAAATCCCAGAACTTACCAACAGTTTCAATATTCACCTTTTCATCGGGTGAATGTGGGAAGCGGATGGTAGGCCCAAACGAGATCATATCCCAGTTGGTATATGTCGCCCCTAAAATTCCGCATTCTAATCCGGCATGTATTACCTTTACATCAGGAACTTTACCATAATTTTCGTTATAAACATTTTTCATGGTTTCCAGGATTGGGGAATCTACATTGGGTTTCCATCCCGGATAATCGCCATGGTGGTGGGTTTCAGCATCGTTATTTTTAAAATTATCTGCTATTTCTTTGGCGAATACATCTCTTTCATCATCAGCCGCACTCCTCGTTAAAATAGCAATTTCAATTACTCCATTATCAGATTTAATGATAGCGAGATTGGAAGAAGTCTGAACAACACCCGGCATATTTTTATCCCAGGCCAGCACGCCATTAGGACATTCAGCAACAGCATGGTAAAAATCATGTTGCGTAACAACATCAATAACGCTTTTTGGTAAATCAGTTTTTTTAGCCGCAATTTTAACATCAGGATCAATATCTTTTAAATTGCTGAAGGCTGCTTGTTGTGCTTCCTCAATAAAAGAAATAAAATTAGCTTCTTCGGAAGCCGGCAGTGTGATCACAGCAAATGCTTCACGTGGTATGGCGTTGCGAAGGCTACCTGCATCAATGGAGGAAAGCCTGATACCATAGCGCTCACAAGCATTGAGTAATGTTTTATTTAAAATCAGGCACGCATTTCCTTTACCGAGGTGAATATCCAATCCCGAATGTCCGCCCTTGAGACCGGTAACACTTACCTTGTAAGCAACCATTCCATCAGGAACAGGTTCGTCGGTGTAGCTATACTTAACATTGGTATCAACCCCTCCGGCACAACCGATATAAAGTTCACCCTCATCTTCAGAATCCATATTTAATAGAATGTCTCCATCTAATAATCCTGGTTTCAGGTTTTCAGCCCCCGTCATTCCGGTTTCTTCATCAATGGTACACAAGGCTTCGATTGGCCCGTGAACCAGATCATTTGCTTCCAGAACTGCCATAGCAGCAGCCACACCCATTCCATTGTCTGATCCCAGGGTTGTCCCTTTTGCTGTTACCCATTCCCCGTCAATGTAAGCATCAATAGGATCGTTATCAAAATCGTGTTGTGTGTCGCTGTTTTTCTGGGGAACCATATCAAGGTGTCCTTGCAGGATAATTCCCTTGCGGTTTTCCATTCCGGGAGTTGCCGGTTTTTTAATGATCACATTACCTATCTCATCTACGATAGTTTCCAATCCAAGATCTTCCCCGAATTTTTTCATGAATTCAATGACCCTGCCTTCATTTTTTGAAGGTCTGGGGATTTGTGTTAGACTGTAAAAATGTTTCCAGATTGCCTTGGGTTCCAGATTTAATATTTCCTGACTCATAATTGTGTTATATTTTGATTTATAATGAATTTGATTTTAATATTGATCGCTAAAATTACAATAAATAGTTTATCAGAATAAAAAAAGGGCTGTCATTTGACAACCCTAAAACGGATTTTAAAATCTTTTATTTTTCGATATTCGGCAATTCAAGGCCATAACCTTTTTTCTTATCTTCTGCTTTTAGCATCACTGCAACAATAATAGCCAGCAATCCTGTTGCTGCAAATATCATCATTGGGATTGTGTAATCATAATGGCTGAATTCGCCATTGGCATCCATCACCTGGCAATGTTTATCAAGCACAATACCAATTAACAAGGGCACTCCCATCAGTCCCCAGTTTTGTACCCAGAAAATCAAAGCATATGCTGTTCCCAATTGTTTTTCAGGAATGATTTTCGGTACCGATGGCCACATTGCCGAAGGAACAAGTGAGAATGTAACTCCAAGGAAAATAATCAGGCCAATGGCAACAATGTAATTGTCAATTGATGGTATAGAAAAGATTGAATGTGCGATTAACAACATTACTGAACCAATCAGCATAATTGTAGCACCCTTACCTTTTCTGTCATATAAATTACCAAAAAAAGGTGTAAGAATGATTGTTCCGAAAGGTAATAATCCGGGGATACTACCGGCAAAATCAGGATTTACCCCGTATTTATGGATCATCAGATCGGTTGCGTAGTATAAGAAAGGAAATACACCCGAATAAAACAGAACACATAAAAAAGCAATCAACCAGAATCCTTTATTCTTTATAATGAATAAAATATCCCTGATTTTAAACTCATCTTCTTCAGAATGTTCATCTTTAACACCTTCCGATTTTTCCAATTTTCTATCCATGAAAGTATACCAGATAAAAGCCACAAAACCTGCTACCAAAAGACCGAGTCCTAAAGCTACCGGGGCGGAGACATTTGGGATTCCATCAACACCAAGTGCTTTGGCCATTGGTAATGGGATTGCCAAAGCCATTGCAGTACCCATACGGGCTGTTGCCATTTCAAGTCCCATGGCAAGGGCAAGTTCTTTTCCTTTAAACCATTTTACTATTATTTTTGATACGGTAATACCTGCGGCTTCCACCCCGACTCCGAATATCCCAAATCCTAATGCTCCAATGGCGATCTGTGTTTTCATCCCTAAGATCATTCCATCAGTTGGGATGATCTGAGCTACGGCAATATATTGAAGTAATGTACCAATGATCATGATTAAACTGGCACCAATACCTGTAAACCGAACACCCATTTTGTCAAGGATAATTCCGGCAAAAATCAGCATGAGGAAAAATACATTAAACCAACCATATGCACTATTCCAAATACCAAAATCACTGCTTGACCAGTCAAAATATTTTTCTAGTTCGGGTTTTAAAGGAGATATTACATAATTGATGTAGTAACCCGTCATCATCGTAAAGGAGACTACTGCAAGCGCTCCCCATCGGGCGCCTTTCGAATCTCTTAAGCTCTTTTTTATTGCTTCTGTCATAATGATTTGATTTGTTTTTTGAACCGACGAAGATAGCAATTTTCTAATACGGATTTATTATTGTTAATAATCTTGGTGAGATAGTTGGATAAAAATCCTATCGGCTAATTGTTATTAACTTTTGGCTTATCAGATGTCGTAAAGATGGATCAGTTTTTTGGTTTTGAAAAATTTATCGTCAAACAAATTGTTGATATCGTAAATTTTATACTTAGCTCTTATTGGTTCTAATTCTTTTGCCAGGTCACCACCTTTCAGATAAAATACTCCGTTTTGCAAATCATTGAAATTATCTTTTGAAATAAGCTTTGATATCCATCTCAAAAATTCGGGTAATGTAGTTACGGCCCTGCTGATAACAAAATCATAGTTACCTTTTAAGTTTTCTGCCCTGTTTTGTTCAAAAGTGACATTCATTAATCCCAGACTTTCGGTAATAGCTTCAACAACTTTAATTTTTTTACCAATAGAATCGACTAGGTGAAATTGAACTTCCGGAAAATAAATGGCCAGTGGAATCCCGGGAAATCCACCACCGGTGCCTGCATCCAAGATAGCGGTGTTTTTTGTAAATTGAATTATCCTGGCTATACTTAACGAATGCAAAACATGCCGTTCATACAAATGGTCAATATCTTTTCGGGAAATAACGTTTATTCTTGCATTCCAATCAGAATACAGAGGAAAAAGCTGTTTAAAAAGATTTTTTTGATTCTCTGATAACTCAGGGAAGTATTTCAGAATGATTTCCATTTATCCTGCCAGGGTGTTTTATATTTCAGCAAAGATAAACGTAAAAAGATTATTAGCTTATCGATTATGCACTCCATTTTGGTAAGGTAAAGCTAAAAGTGCTGCCCTTTCCTTCCTTACTTATAACTTTTATTTTGCCTCCGTTTTTTTCAATAAAGTCTTTACATAAGATCAGTCCCAGGCCTGTACCAGATTCTTTTGCAGTCCCTTTGGTTTTAAAATAAACATCCGGCTGGAAAAGTTTTTCAATATCCTGAGCAGGTATTCCAATTCCGGTATCACTCACCTCGATTTTTATACACTTTTTTTCCTCCTTCGCAAAAACACTGATATTTCCTCCTTTTTTTGTAAATTTTATAGCATTGTATACGAGGTTTCTTAAAACCGTTGTGATCATATATTCATCAGCAAAAACTTCAGTGTTTTCATCTATATTTGAAGAAAGTTTTATTTTTTTTCTAACAGCCGCACTTTTAAATAATGTAAGATTTTCTCTTACCAAATGAGCCAAACTAAACCGAACAGGATTAAAATTAATTTCATGCTTATGAAGCCTTGTCCAAAACGATAAATTTTCGAGCAATTCATGAATTGAATTTGCCGAATCTTTTATACTCAATAATAACTCTTTCGATGTTTTATCATCAAGCAGATCCTGATCGTTCGTCAGAAAATCGAGCAGTACCTTTATATTTCCAACCGGACCTTGAAGATCGTGGGCCAGTATTGTATAAAGTTGTTCCCTTGTTATGCTGTCAGATTTGACTTCTTGATTGTTAGTATTTTCTAACTTATTATCTTTCTGAAGATCGATCAAATTCTTGTTTTTGGTTTTTGACTCCATCTCAAATGTCAGCATGATCATTCGAATGATATCTATCAGCTTTTCACGGGCAAATTCGAATTCCTTGTTATCTTCATTTGTTGGTTTTATTGGTACATCATTTACAGGTGAATTAATCAGATCTTTTTTTAAGGTGATATAACACACCTGATTTTTTAAATCTTCCCTGATAAAAGTTTTCAATTCATGATATGAACCGTTGATTATTGAATCATTATCAATGACGACCAGGATTAAATCAGGATTATTAACAGCAATTGTTTTTGCTTCCTGCAATGAAGATGCTTTTAATATGGCCAACTTTTTTCCGCTAAGCGAAAAATGCTTTAACGTTTTATTAACTGTATAATGAATTTGATCGTTTTCGCTAATGTTCAGGATTTTGAACTCCGGTTCGGATGGTAAGGGATTTAACCCTGACTGCCAGGGATGAACAAAATTGTTTGCTCTTGTTTCTTCAGAATTAGATTTCACTATATATTTCTCAATTAAAATAGGACGAAGTAAAATTTACAAAGACTGTACCCAATGTTGTAAATAGTTGAGTTGTAATAATTAACTTGATAAATGAAAGGATTTGACAACCATTTTACTCTTCGAAAACGGATAATTTAATATTCGGAATTTTAGAATGTTTTCTACGAAAATACCCTGTTTGAAATTATTTATTATCAAATATTCTTTTTGTAGCAAGTTATTGCTACAACCGTTATGATTTTTCATTGTTTCTTTACAGCTTTGAAAAACGACCAGAATCTCTCTTTTAATAAATTCTGATTTTTTTGGACTTTTTACCCGGTTTTTGCCAATGGCTGTTTTAGGTTAAACAATCTTAAAACCGGGTTTTTTTCGTGAAACTCAAATTTCAAGAACATTGTGAATTGCCCGAAGGACTCCTAATGAGAAATTTGTTAGTTGAACAATCCCGATAGCGAAGCGCATCGGGATAAATTAGTAAATTTTCCTTTTTGTAGCAAGAAGTTGCTACAAGGATTTCAAATATTTGTAATTATTTAGTGGTGATATTTAAATGTGGGGCAAAAATATCTCCTTTTAATATTGAGATTGAAAATTGAAAAGCAATAAAAATATGCTTCTAACCCGGAATATTAACAATTAAACAGTATATTTGATAGGCATAAAACGAGTTGTGTGCCATGCTGAGAAAAGAAAAGCCAGCCCACATTTGGCACATTTCCAAGCTCTGACACACGAGCTGACACTTCAGCTTGCAAAAGAGCCAAATCTTTGCCATCGCACATGAAAAATATTTGGACTTATTATGTCCAATTTAAAATAAATGATTACTTTTGGACAATAAATGTCCAACGATATGAAAGCAATAGAAATTAAAACTTTTGGTACTCATTTAAGAGAATTAAGAGAGATTTCTCAAATGACTCTAAAAGAAGTATCAAAGAGCATTGGAATAGATATTTCACTACTTGCAAAAATTGAACGTTCTGAGCGTCAACCGACAAAAGAGTTCATAAAAAAAGTAGCAGTTCTTTTTAATATAGATGAGAATGAGCTCCTTGTTGAATTTCTTAGCGACCAGATTGCTTATAAGATTTTGGACGAAAAAGCTGATCTAAGTATATTAAAGGTCGCAGAAAGTAAAGTATCATATTTAAAAAGTATTAATAATGAGTGAGACAGTAGAAACCAGATTGACAGAAAGAGAGGAGCTTCTAAATCGCTTCCAAAATAAGTTGGAAACAGCATATCATCTAAATAGACAAGTTGTTAGTTTCCAAGCAAACAAATCTCAACCAATATATAGATGGTTTAAGTATAAAGAAGGTTTTTCATCTACATTAGTTAAGTACTTTCTTGAAAAGTACTCAAAAAACACAGGAAAACTTTTAGACCCATTTGCTGGTGTGGGAACAACACTTTTTGCTGGACAAGAACTTGGCTGGGAATCTTATGGAATTGAATTATTACCCGTAGGTGCATTTGTTATGGAAGCAAGACAAGCGATTAATGACGTAAAGCTAAAAGACTTAACACAAAGTGTTAAAGATTTATGGGGATCATTGCATAAAATGAAAGAACCTAAGGTTCTGATTAATCATATTTCCATTACAAAAGATGCTTTTCCAGATGACACTGAAAATTATCTCAACAAATATTTAAATTACTGTAATCAGGTTAACAATAAACCTTTATCAACTATTTTAAGATTTGCTGCCTTTTCTGTTTTAGAAGAGATTAGTTATACCAGAAAAGATGGTCAATATCTGAGATGGGACTATCGTTCAAAAAGAAATCTAAACGGCAAACCTTTTGATAAAGGCAGGATTCTGTCATTCCAAGAAGCCCTTAAAATAAAGTTAAATCAAATTATTGAAGACCTATCCGGGCAATCAACAAGTAACTTATTTGACCAACTTGAAAAAAAAGATATTAATGAACTTCCTGTCAAAATAATTGAAGGTTCTTGTTTAGAAGAGCTTCCAAAATTGAAATCAAATGAATTTGATTTCATTATTACTTCTCCTCCATATTGTAATAGATATGACTACACAAGAACTTATGCTTTAGAGTTAGTCTATTTAGGTTATGACAATAACCAAGTACGTAACCTACGACAAACAATGTTATCTTGCACAGTTGAGAATAAAGAAAAGATTGAATCTTTGAATTCTCTATATACATCGTTAGGTCAATCCGAAGTATTCCAAAAAATAACAGAGGTTTACAATAGTTCTGGAGCAATGAACGAAGTCAATTCAATTTTAGAGGAGTTAAATAGAATTGGCTCCTTAAATAACAAGAATATTGCTCGAATGGTTAAAAACTACTTCTTAGAAATGTGTTTTGTCGTTTATGAAATGGCAAGGGTTACAAAAAGTGGTGGTTATTGTGTAATGGTAAACGACAATGTTCGTTACGGAGGAGAAGAAATTCCGGTAGATTTGATATTGTCGGAATTTGCTGAAAACTTTGAATTTGAAATAGAAAAAATATTTGTTTTACCTAAAGGCAAAGGAAATAGCAGTCAACAGATGGGGAATTACGGTAGAACAGAAATAAGAAAGTGCGTTTATTTATGGAGAAAAAAATAATGTTAAAAAATCCGATTACTAAAGCAGAGGATTTAGTTACATCTCGTGAAGAAACAAGAGCAGGGTTTATTGCAATGGCTCTTGAAAAGAATTACATTGCAGTTCCTTATGTCGAAGAAGCCAAAGCCTTAAAGTCATTAGCAACAAGAGTCAAGAAACCGATGGAACTTTTAGAAATAGAAGATTTAAAAGTTGGTTTGTTAACTGCATCTGGATTATCAGATAAGGCTCTTAATTATTTGACACAAAATGATAAAATTATAGCAATTAAAGGATTAATTGAGGAATTTCTTGAACCAGCAGGTAAAAGTTTTATTGATGAATTAGTTTATCGTTACCTTTTAATTAAAGGTGATGCATTAGGTGGAAAGGCAAGAAATTTAGCAGGTTCATTAGGAGAACGTAAATTTCTACGCACTTTACTTTCTGTTTTAAATCTTGCAGGTATTGAATATAGTTGGTTGGATAATGAATCAAAGAAATGGATTGATAAATCGAAAAAAGTTGAAGGAATTGAAAAGAGAATCAAATCAATTCACTGGGTAAGAGGTAAATCTAACCGTCTTTTAGTAATGAATTCAAATGTCCCAATTGTAAAAAAGAATGTTGATTTTTTAATTTTAGACGGGAAAGCAGAGGATTTAAAAACAGGGAAAAAATCAATTGTCCATTCTCCCAAAAGCTACATTGCATTAGGAGAGTTAAAAGGTGGCATTGACCCTGCTGGAGCAGATGAACATTGGAAAACAGCAAATTCCGCTTTGGGTAGAATTAGAAATGCATTTGAGAAGAAGAAGTTAAGGCCTTTTACATTTTTTGTTGGAGCAGCAATTGAAAATAGTATGGCATTTGAATTATTTAAGCAACTTCAAACAGGGACTTTGGGTAATGCAGCAAACCTGACTCAGGACGACCAATTAACATCAACATGTAACTGGATTATTAATTTGTAGATATTGGTTAAAACCTATGCAAGATTACTGGAATAATAAAATAGGGTTGACTCAACTTAGAAACAACCCCTATATTTATCCAACTTTATTCCACTTAGTTTTGTGGCATTTTGGACATGGAGGCAGTGTATCAGTATCGTCATCCAATCTGATTACTTCTCCACAATTCACGCATTTGTACAAACCCTTTCCGGGTTTTTCTCCAGTTGTGTACATAATAAAACAATTTAAAAGATTAATAAAACTATTTACCAGATTCATTTTTATTGAGAGGAGGT
>JAUVJI010000044.1 GCA_030596605.1 Bacteroidales bacterium | reverse complement strand
CCCCTGATCATATTATTTGCCAGGTATTGATCGGTGTGTTTACCGGTGGCTGCTATTTTTTTTCTAATATAATCTTTGTTCCGAATCATTTTTAAAGCATGCATATTTCGTCCTTTTTCTACTTTATAGTGTCGCTCTTCGTACTGGGGTATGCAAAGCACATATTCAAAATAGGTGAATCGCGGACAAAACAGGTATTCTATTATTTGCGATGGGGTTATGTTCATTTCAGGGAGGTTTCAGTTTAATTCATCATATTAAATCTTTTTAGGGTTTTAAAAAAACAAGGCTTTTACTTCATCGGTGATCATTTTTTTATCAAATGCCTGCCCTAACAAAACTGTTTGCCGAAGTTCATTCTTACTCATAGGGAAAATGTAAACCGAATCGGTTTTTTCATCAATCAATTCTTCAATTTGTAATCGTAAAGTGTCTTTTTCGTTTTCGTTTAATGTTCCGAGAAAAACAGAATACTGTACTCTGTAAAGGCCTGATAGTTTACAAAGTTTAGCAACTTTTGTGCGTGGTTTGTCTTTTTTTATGTCGTACATTACCCAGGTTATCATAATTGGTAAATTAGTGAATTAGTGAACCGGTGAATTTGTGAGTTGGCGAATTTATGAGTTATGTAAAGTTGATGAAAAATAATAATATGCTTTAGCAAATTGTAAAGTTCTCTGGCGAAAATGCGCATTAAAATTTTCCATAATATTAAATTTAAAAAAGTTAGTTTATATGTCACCACTCACCACCTCACTCATTTTATCAGTTCATTTGCAAAAGTATGCGCATCCATCTGCAAAGCATTGGCCCTTGATTGGTTTCGGCCTTTATATTTTATTTTATCATCTTCAAAAAACTTGAAAAAATTCTGTACCAACAGGTTTTTCCCTTCGGCATTCAATGAATAGCCATTTGTAATTTTATCACAATGCGCATCATTTACTTTTTTGGCCGAAAAAAGCTTAAAAATTACTTCATCGGCATAGATGCGGTAAGGCTCAATAAAATCGAATACCATGCTTTTCATATTGTAATCATCACGATGCATGAATCCAATATATGGGTCTAACCCGGCAATGATCAATGCTTTTTCTACCCGGCTGTACAATATGCCATAAGCATAATTGAGGAAAGCATTAAAGGGGTCGTTGGCAGGGCGAAAACTTCTTCCCTCAAAACGGTATTGTTTACTCAGCAGGCTGCTTAATGTCTGAAAATATATCCTTCCTGCCGTGCCTTCCAGTCCCCGGATCGTATCTGCCGCCATAATAGTTTCACCGGCTTTGTTTTCCAGGATTTTTATTTTCAGACTGTTGATTGAGGCAATTTTTTCATCCAGTTCATCGGCAATCTGCGCCCTGTGTTTTTTCAGGCGTTTAATAAATTCAACCTGGTTGTTGAGCTTTGTGCCAATCCAGCCTTTTACACATATCATCCCATCCTCATTTAGGCTTGCTTCCAATTGTTTTTTCCTTATTTTGCTGGTACTACCAAGCTTGCTGTGCCAAAACCGGCCAACCGGCTGCCCGTCATATTCAAAAACTACAATGTCGATGTTGTTTTTCATGGCCAGGATAATGGCATCGGTGCTAATGGCAGCCCCTTTGCTTAAAAGTATAGATGTTACTTTTTGTGAAGCAAAATGGTGTTTTTCTTCTTTACCGTCCTTTTTCAGCCTTACTTCAAAAAGCTCATCTTTTACATGTACATAGGTTCCGTAAGTGTTAATTACTAATTGCATAGTTTTTAAAGTTTAATATCCGGAATTGTGTTGGCTTATTAGTATCGTAACAAAGATATAAAAAACAGATAATATTATGGTAGGTATCATAATAATATCAGATAAATTTGTGATACACGTCTAAAAAATTTCAGAATTAACATCGCATAATTGTCCCAAATCCCCTTGAAACAGCTTTTCCTATACCTATATAATCAGGCAGGACAGCATTACAAATGAAAGTGCCCGAAAAAGCGACCATGTTCTGATCTTTGAATTTTGTAGATTTCTCCATAAGCTTAAGTTTAACCAATATTTTTTGTCCTGTCCAAAATCCAATCCCTTTATAAAAACTTAAAATATTGCCCGTAAGGATGGTTTTTAATAGTTTGTCTTTTTCTTCGCGCGAACCGTTCAGGAATTTTTTATAATTGTTTTCATTTAAAGCCATCCAAAGGGTTTCGAAACGATATTCGAATAATTCATCGGTTTCGGTAATTTTTATGGTTTTACTCTCAATATTTTTCGAAAGTATTTCAATATTTTTTCCGTTAATGTCTATTTTTTTTATTTTTAAAAACAGGTCGATAAGCAATTTTGCCCCATCGGACAGGCCAATCAGCACCGGAATATTTTTAATCACCTTGTATTGAACCAAAGGATAAGCATAACGGTTTTTACCATCTTCAAAATGGTTGTGCAGCAGTGGAGAGTGTTCTTTAAAGACGTTTCCGAAATAGCCTCTGAGTTTATGTGCATCGCGGGTTTGCAGGTTGATTTCCGGGAATTTGATGATGGTTTGAGTAATTTGCATAGTACATGGTTTTGTATTTTATACTTGTATTTATTGTTTTTAATACAAGAACCCGAACAGCCATAATGGTATTTTATTTCCCCAACCGGTTTCTATACCATCGGCAGCAATAAATACATCTTTATCTTTTACCGATTTGTTTTTTCCACCTATTTCAAAAAAGTATTTATCTTCAATTAGGAAATCATACTTTTTGGGGAAGGTTATTTGGATCCCGGCACTTTTAACCTGGTTTAAAAAAAAGGTTTCACGAATTCTGCCCACATTAGGAAATTGTTCAAGTGCATAGTTTAGGTTTGTATTTTCAAGAAATATTTTATCAGGTTTTTGTAAATTTGATATTCCATACTTGTCCCTCACTAAAAAATTTAAAATTCTTGCCTTTTCTAAAGAGTGGATAAAACTTAATACAGTATTGCGGCTAATCCCCACCTTTTGGGCAATAGATGAAATATTTGGTTCATAAGGTGTAACTTGTGCAATTATCCCTAATAAGCGTTTTAATTTTGAAAGAGAGTGAACCGGAATATTGCTTACTGCCTGGATATCAATTTCAATGCTTGAATTAATTATATTTTGAACAGCAATAGGATACAAAGCGGGTTTAATCTGTTTAATTATTGGGAGGTATCCGGTTTTTAAGTACTGAAGAAATAAAGGCAAAATTCTGATTTCGTGGGTAATCTCCTCAATTATGGAAGGGTAATCAGTTAGGATATTTTCCAGGTTTACAGCTTTAAAACTATATCCATGCATAAATTGCAGATATTCGCGATATGACAAACCGGGAAGGTTATATGAGATTACACGCCTGCTTAAATCAGCTTCGCCACGGTATATCTCCAATGCCGAAGAAGCACTAAAAACAATTTTAAGATTTGGAAAGCCATCGTAAATCAATTTGAGTTCGCGCGACCAATGTTCATATTTATGCACTTCATCAATAAACAAATATTGCCCGCCGTGCTTATAAAACTCAGAAGCTGTTTCGAATAAGGAATTTGTAAAAAACCAGGGAAATTCAGTAGTTATGTAAAGTGCTTTTGCGTTTCTATGCAGTCCGTATTTTATCCTCTGGAACATCAGGGTTGTTTTGCCGGTTCCACGCGGCCCTTTTATGGCAATCATTCGTTGCCCCCAATCAATTTTATGATATAAAAACCTGAAAAACTTATTATTAACTGTCTTCAATAATTCGTTGTGATAATTAAATAGCTCTTCCATAACGTTTAAACTTTAATAGATAAATGTTTAATACAGTGAGCAAAGATAATAATATTTTGTTTAATGCGTTAATCATTCTATTAGCATAATTGCAATATTCACAAAACAAATTAAACTGGATTTTGTACAGTATCCCTGACAATATAATTTATTTCATAGCATACATACTGTTTCTTCTTTTTGGTGGTGGCGGATGAGTGGGTTTGATTACAAACATATTGTTTCAATTTCAGAATTATAACCGGTATTTATTTTGAAATTATTTTTTGAATATGAATAAAACCTTGATGGATTTTCCAAATTAGACACATAAAAATTATTGATTTTTTCGGAATCAAAATTAATAGCTGTCTCGTTCCAGGGAATAGGTACATTAATTACAAAATCATAAAATACCGATTTAATTTCTGAAAATTTTGCTTTTCGTTCCCAGGATGTGAGGTTTTTATTGTTATAAATTTCAAGATACTTTTCCCAAATCTTTTTCGCATAAGTATTTAATTGAATAAAAACAGATTCGGATTTTCTGTTTTCAATCAATTCAAAATCAACTTGCCCAAAATTTAATTTTTTTATTGCTGTAAGCAATTTATTACTTGTTTGGTCTGATTGTTTTCTTACTTCAACAAAATACTTTTCAATAAGCTGAATGTAATCTTTTTCTTCAACTACTTCAAAATCCTTTAGGACATTAGCCGTTTTTAACAATAAATCAGAACCGTAAATTTTTCCGCTTATTTTTCTGATCTCTTCAATATCAAAAACAAACACTTCAGCTATTTCATGTTTTTCGTTATAACGATTTGCACGGCCTGCCGCCTGAATAATTGAATCGAGCGGGGCAATTTGTCTAAAAACGGTGTTTACAGAAATGTCAACACCTGCTTCAACTAATTGCGTAGAAATAATTACTTTTTGTTTGGTAGAGTCTTTTTTAATTCTATTATTAATTATTTCTTTCCGTTCATAAGGTGTAATTAATGTTGTTAAAAAATAAGTTTCAATATTTCCTGTGTCTATCTCGTCACAAATAAATTCAAAAGTTTCCCTTGCCGCATTTTTTGTATTTACAATGACTAAAACATCTTTATTGGGATTTTCAATGATGTATTCCGTTAAAGTTGTTTTAAAATCTTCAAAGCTAATTTTGTTGGCGTTAATATTTAATTTTGTGCGATTAAAAAAATGAAAATACTTTTTGTAATCAGGAACCAATTCAAAAATATCTTCATTTGGCGTAAAAATCAATGGTTGTGTCGCTGATATTAGAATGAAATAAATATTGAATTTTTCACCCAAGATTTTAAAAGTTTCACGAATAGTTTCCCAAAGTTCATAAGGTATCGTTTGAATTTCATCAAGCAAAATTATCGAATTAGCCAAATGTACAAACTTCATCAACTTTGTTTTGTCGCACGATAAAATTGTTTCGAGCAATTGAACAAAAGTTGTTACAACGATATCAGATTGCCATGTTTCTATTAAAAATTTACTTTCGTAATAATCTGCCGTATTTTCATTTGTTTTATAAATCGGTTCGGCCAGATGATGATGTTTTAACAGAACATCCGTATCATAAGTATTTAAAATATCGGCATATACTTCAAAATTTTGGTCAATTATTGATGTGAAAGGTATGTTTACTATAATTTTTGAATTTTCAAAACCTGCAAGCTTCCGCATTTTATCGGCAAGCATAAAAGCCGTAATTGTTTTACCCAATCCTGTGGGCAAAGTAACTGAATAAATATGTTTGTTCTTTTCAAAGACCTGTTCAAGATACCTCGATGATTCAAAGAAAGCTTTGTTTTTAAGTTTATTAATCTCTGTCTTTGGATTGTTGAAATTATTTTTATCCCTGAAATAATCAATTTTCTCAACCACATCAGACTGTTCAATTAAAGTATTAGAGTCTTTTAAAATAACATCATTTTTATCGGCATACAACAAAGCAGAATAAATTAATTGATGAATGTAAAATAAGAATATTCGGGTTTTGCTGTCAAGTTCTTTGTAATCAGCATCAAGAATATCAAAAGAAAAATCATCAAAAACTTCATCATAACTTGCATTTTTAATAAAATCGACAAAATCAGTCCAAGCAAAATCAATCTTATAATCATTTAATAATTCTTCAATAATTTCAGTAATTTGCCCTGTATCAATACTGTTCACCTGCTCTCTTAATAATTCTTGCAATTCAGGTTCAAGTATAATTTCATTCGAAAGATTATCTAATTTCCCGTGATGCCTTTTAACAGCAGAATAAACAAAAACTGACAATAACTGTTTTAATGTTGTATCAAACTCAATTTTTTCAAGATACTTCCCAGTTATAAAATACACGAAAAGAGCAGAAATTAATGCGTGATTTTTCCGTTTGTCATGTTCTGCTTCCGGGTTGCAAATGTATGCTTGAAAAAAACTTGTTGCTTTGCCCAAGTCGTGGAATGATGCCGACAGATACATCAAATCAGGCACAACCGACGCAAGGTCGATTGTTTTGTCATAGAAATTAATAGAGAAGTTTAATTTTTTTACTTTTAATATAATTGAAGCAATTTTTGCAACTTCTGATAAATGTTTAATTAGTGGTTTATCAGGGTGCGAAATGAGTTTATTACTCATAGGAATAAGATATTTCCGTAGTTTTCGATTTTGTAGTAATTTTCAACTTTAGTTTTAATGGGCTGCCCGTTTTTTTCAATAAGAACTTCCGAATACTCCTGCACCTCTCGGTTGCGGTTCATTTCAATGGGCATATTGTTAGCCGAATACATTGCCGAATAATTAAATTCTATCGGATTTTCTGACTTGACTTTTGATAAGTTTACGGCAGTAATTATTTCGATATACTTTTGTGAAGTATTTTCAGTATATTCAGACTGAACCACATTAACAAAATCAATTGTTGCTGTAAATTGAGCTAAACCCAAATAAGGTGAAAAATGATGTTTTGTCTTTTTTATTCGCTCAACTAATTCATTAAATTGTTCTTTTTTATTGTTCAAACTCAAATAAATCCTGAATCTTAAATCTTTTAACAATTCAAATTCAATTTGGGTTCGCCCTGCTTTTGTTAAATCATAAAATGATTTCTTCGTGTTTATTAAATTAATTGCAACATTTGCTTTTTTAACAGGGTTGATGATTTGAACCGCAATATCAGAATTTTGTTTAGAGAAAAACTCTTGAACAGGAATAACACCCTCGGGATAAACTCCATCGCTTATTTCTCTTTCCATTCCCAATATCGCTCCAAGTACGCCTGCAATAGCCGTACGGGTAGGTATGGAGTATGTGAGCGGTGAAGTAGTCGTGTTATATTTCCGGAAATGCCCATATTCGCTTGAAATATCGAAAATGAGAATTTCTTTAGAGGTCATCTTTACTTATTTTTGAGATTTCTTCATCGTTATAAACCATTTTTAGTCTTGAATCTGCTTTGAAATCTATGTTTTCAATTTTGCTTTTATTGGTTTTTAACTCATCCAATAATTCCGTCATATCTAATTTATAATCGGCAAGACTACGAATTTGCATTTCATTCAATTCACCAGTTATTAGTTTTAATCTCTGGCGTAAGTTGCCAATATAAAACGGTTCTTTGTAATCAATGGTTAATAAGAGCAAAGGAGTTTGCCCAAATTTTGAACGCGAAATCAAACTTTTTGTCCCATCCCAAATTCCCTCTTTAAGCAGTTTTTTATCTTCACTTGTCATTAAAGAATATTGGGCCGACTTTTCGTTGATTATCCCATTAAAACCAATTACTGCATAGGGCACTTTAAATTCAGTTCTAAAGGTTGACTGTGATTTTTTATCACCGGAAGCAAAAGCTCCTGTTCCTTGTTCTTCAACAATTTCAGTTTTGTTCAATGACTTCCCCATTTGAAACTGAACAGGACCAATGCGTGTAATAGATGCATTGCTAAGTGGAATAACACCACCAAAAGTGCGAATATCAATACAGGTATTTAAAATTGTTTCAACTTGTTCATCAAAGTCCTTTGCTCTGCGCTTTCCGTCTTTTATGAATTCTTTTTCTCCTTCGTTATAGGTTGTCTCTCTAACAAAAACATCTTTACCATCGTTTCCATTGAAGCCTTTGTATTCAAACCAATAATCACGAATTGTTCTTTTTAATCGCACATCGGTAACTAACACGGTACTGCTTTCGGTATCAAAGCGTGGGCGGTTTTCATTTAAGGGATCACCGTTTGGGTTAGCATTTTCTATATCATATAAGAATAGAATTTCGCTTCTTTTATTAATTATTTCACTCATTTTTTATAATTTTTATTGTTTATTAACTTCATCTTTATTTTTAAACTGTCTGCCAAGTTCCAAACCCGCTACAAAATAAAAAGATAGTTCATTGTTTGTCATTTGATTAAGTTCATTAGTTTTCACAATGAAATATCGGTTTATTACTTCTCTCAATTCCATATATACGTAAAAATTTTGGTACTTTTGAATTTTATCAAGGGCTTCGGTATATACATTCATCAGTAATTCGGGGTTAAGCTTATAACCTCTTAATTTACCTTCAAAAGGCGTGTTGTGCAGATTTGCATTTTGAATATCAAATAAGAATCTGACCAAAACGCCTACAGCAAAAGTTCCTACTTTAATGTCGCTGTCAAGAAAATTTGAATTTTCTTTAACAAAATCATTAAAACCATTGAGGCTAAAACGACTTTCTTTTTTTTGAGTATTTTCCAATTCCATATATTTATAATTTATATTGTAGTTAATAATTTTTAATTCTTGTAAATATGAGATAAGCATAATTGCTTTTTTTACCGACCACATAGTTGGTTCAACCCAATTATCAGATGACTTGCCTTCATTATAATTTTCCCGGATTAATTTAATGATATTTTCAAAAACATATTTATCCGATAATTTTTTTCCGAGAAACAATTTGTTTACAACATCAAGAAAATCAGACGAAAAAAAGTTTTTTATGATTTGATAACTAAATTTTATATCCTGTAATTCCTTTTTAATTGTAATTGCATTTTTAAACAACTCATTTTTGTTAACAGTTTCCGGTGCCTCAATAAATAACTTCCTGAATCTTGAGGGTAAAATTTCCTCAATCATTAAGTTAATCGAAATCGCCCTTGTTTTTTTGTCTTCTTTGAAAAATAAAATATCTAAATTGAAATAGTTTTTTTCTTTTGCAATTAATCGCTGAATTCTATCTTCTGCCCTCTTTTTCTTTTCTTTTTTTGCCGTCTTTTCTTCATCAAAGGCAGTTTTCAATAAATTGATAATATTTTTTAGTTGGTTAATATCGGTTTTGATAATTGGGTGTGGAACAAACATATATTCATGTCCGTAAAAATATTCTGATAGGTTTTGCTGAATATATTTTCTTCCGAGTTCAACTGTTAATGCAACTTTTGACGATATCGGATAATTTCGCCAATTCGATTTCTTATTAAAAAACCCACTTATAAATCCAGGTTTATCTGGACTTGAATATTTAAAAGGTGCAGCAAATCCGTATATGTCTTCTTCGTTTTGTCCTGTTACAGAACAAATTTGTAATCTTGATTTTGATTCTGTACCTGCATGGGTGTATTTTGCAAAAGCTCCTGAATCAATTATCATTGATTTGATTATTTCAAAATCTCTTAGAAACTTTTCATTATTTGTCTCAATTATTTTAAAAGATAATCCGGTTGTTACAACCTCTTCGTTGTCAAAATTTTCAAATAACTCTGTCAATTCCGTTTTAATTAAACTTTCAGCTTCAACAAAGCCATCTTTAATTAATTTGAAATATTCTACTTCTCTGGAAAAATCCTTTTCTAATGCAAAAAGTTTTTTAAATGTTGTTTCCTTTAATGTTTTGATTTTTTTATCAACAGGACTACTTAATTTTGTAGTAAATGTAATATCACCACCTCTTGCAGCTCCTTTCCTGTAAGCATATTTTCTGTAATCCTCTTTTTCCGAACTTACTTTTTCAATATCAATACCTTTGTATTCACATTTTAATTCGCCATTGTTTTTTGTTATTTCAAAAATGAGTAACAAAATTTGGTAGTCCTTGCCCGGAAACATATTCTCAATATACAAATCAACTGTTTCCAGTCCTTTGTTTTTCTCTAATTGAAGTGCCCCTATTGCGGCTATTGCTTTATCTTGCATAAAAAAAGGTTTCGTTAATTTCGGACGTTAAAGATATTAAAAAAACATAGATATTTACATGCAGTTTTAAATTTTTTTTAATTATTCAAACTGTTTGGCAATTTGAAAAAATTAATGAATTTTGTGCAATCATTGTTTCCATATAATTGTTATTTTATAAATATACTGAATCATGCAGCTACACATAATAGAAACCGGAAACCTTAAACTCGACGGCGGAGCCATGTTTGGCGTGGTTCCTAAAACAATCTGGAATGATGTTTATCCGGCAGATGAAAACAACCTTTGTAACTGGGCAATGCGTTGCCTGCTTGTTGTTGACGGAGATAGAAAAATACTGATCGATAATGGTATCGGAGATAAACAGGACGAAAAATTTCTGAAGCATTATTATTTGAATGGGGATGATTCCCTTGAAAAATCCCTGAAAAAAGCCGGATATACAACCGATGATATAACAGATATGGTATTGACCCACTTGCATTTTGACCATTGTGGAGGAAGCATTGTAAAAGTAGGAGAAGATCAGTATAAGCCTGCCTTTAAAAATGCCACCTACTGGATCAGTAAAGGGCAATGGGAGTGGGCCACCAAACCAAACAGACGGGAAAAAGCCTCATTCCTGAAGGAAAATATTTTCCCTATTGAGGAAAGTGGCCAACTGAAAATAGTAGAAAAAGAGGGTGAATTATTTCCTAACATAGATGTGAAATTTTACAATGGCCATAC
Organism: Bacteroidales bacterium; assembly: GCA_030596605.1. GTDB lineage: Bacteria > Bacteroidota > Bacteroidia > Bacteroidales > JAADJA01 > JAADJA01. The sequence goes on along the minus strand of JAUVJI010000044.1, from coordinate 18,738 downwards.
AGAGGGACAAATGATACCATTTATAAAGTATAATGGTAAAACAATTGTTTTTATGGCCGACTTGCTTCCATCTGCTGCGCATGTTCCTTTGCCTTATATCATGGCCTATGATACCAAACCATTGATTACCTTGAAAGATAAAGAAGGCTTTTTTGAGGAAGCCATCAAAAATGAATACATTTTGTTTTTAGAGCACGACCTATATAATGAATGTTGTACTATTCATCAAACTGAAAAAGGACCGAGGGTGAAGGAGACATTCAATCTATTTGAAATTTAATCTTTTTGACTCGCTGCATATTTTCCAACAAGCATAGCAATAATTACGGCTATATAAATCTGACCTGTTGTGCTGATAAGCATTGACATGGATCTGGCAAATGGCAATTGAGGGGTAATATCGCCATAGCCTAAAGTAGTCATGGTTACAAATGTGAAATAAGTATAATCTTGAAATGAAGGAGAATCTGTAGGAAAACTAAAGGCACTCGGATCGTACCTCATTGCAACGGCAATCCAGGTGGTAAACATAAGCCCTATCAACAGATATCCATTGATCGACTCAAAAATAACTCTTGCATCCGCTTTCTTGTTTTTCGCAATTTGAATGATCATTTTAATCACAATGATTTGAAAGAATAAAATGTTTGTTAATAGAGAGATATAGTTCAAAAGCGACATTTGAATCCATTCGGAAATCCATTCTGTAACAAAAGCGATGACCGCAATGGTTAGCATTGTCTTTCTTCCAGTATTAAGGGCAAAAATGGATATAAAAAAGATAAGTGAAAAAAATACATTTCCTAACAAATGGTGCCACGCTAAGGGGAAATATGGAATAATAAAAACGAAAAAAAATATCAGTATCAATAAAACCAAATTATTGACAGGTAAGATACGTTGATCTATCCGGTTGAAAAGACTCATGATTGTTTACATTTAGCTGATTCAAAAATAAATATAATCAGGTTTGAATTCCAGGTTCATCAAATATAATTTCAGAATAATTCTAAATTTTTAAATTATGGTTGCCCCAATATTAAATTTGTATAAATTTACTTGCTCGTTTAGTCATGAACAAATTTAATTGAATATTATTAAAAACCATACATTTTGTACAGAATAGAATCAAAAATTGACACAAATTCCGAAGAATTCATAAGTAATAAAGAAGAATTCTCAAAAATTTTAAGTGAGTATAAATCCATACTCCAAAATGTAAAACACGGAGCCTCCGAAAAAGCAGTCAGCCGGCATAAGGAAAGAGGGAAACTGTTAGCGCGTGAAAGGATTGACCTTTTGATTGATCCTAATACACCGTTTTTAGAATTATCACCGCTTGCAGCTTTCGATTATTATAAAAATCAATTTCCATCGGCAGGGATTGTTACCGGAATTGGAATAATTCACGGAAAAGAGGTAATGATTGTTGCCAACGATGCAACGGTAAAAGGTGGAACTTATGTTAAGGAGACTATCAAAAAACATGTTCGTGCCCAGCAGATAGCTATCGAAAACAGGCTGCCATCGGTTTATATGGTTGATTCGGGTGGGATATTTTTACATGAGCAAGCTGAGGTTTTTGCCGACCGCGATAACTTTGGAAGGTTTTTCTATAACCAGGCAAGGCTCTCGGCCATGGACATTCCACAGGTTGCCATTGTTATGGGGTCATGTACTGCAGGCGGGGCTTATGTTCCGGCTATGAGCGATGAAACTATTATAGTTAAGAAACAGGGAACTATTTTTATCGGTGGGCCTCCCTTGGTAAAGGCCGCTACAGGTGAGGTGGTGTCTCCCGAAGATCTTGGTGGCGCTGACGTACATACCTCCATCTCCGGCGTAGCAGACCACTATGCAGAAAACGACCAACATGCCATTCAGATATGCCGTAATATTTTTGAAACCATTGAACCCAAAGAAAAACAAATACTTGATATTTTTTCGTCGGAAGAGCCATATTACGATCCTGAAGAATTATATGGTATTGCGCCGATGGATTTGCGCAAACCGGTTGACGTAAAAGAAATTATAGCACGTATGGTTGACGGCAGCCGTTTCCAGGAATTTAAAACAAGGTATGCACCTACACTTATTACAGGCTTTGCAAGGATCATGGGTTTCCCTGTAGGAATTATCGGTAATAACGGTGTTCTGTTTTCCGAGTCGGCCTTGAAGGGAGCACACTTTATAGAATTATGCACAAGTCGTAATATCCCGATTTTGTTTATGCAAAACATTACAGGATTTATCGTTGGAAAACAATATGAACACAGAGGTATTGCCAGGGATGGGGCAAAATTTGTACATGCTGTTGCCAATGCAAATGTACCCAAGTTTACTGTTGTTTTTGGGGGTTCGTTTGGAGCCGGTAATTATGCTATGGCTGGCAGAGCTTACGATCCACGATTGCTATTCATGTGGCCAAATGCAAAAATTTCAGTAATGGGAGGCGAGCAGGCTTCAGGTGTGTTGATACAGGTAAAAGAAGAGCAGCTAAAAGCCCGTGGTCAGGAAATGGACCCTGATGACAGGGAAAAGTTAAGAGCCGAAATCCTTGAAAAATATGAAAGAGAAGGATCGGCTTATTACAGTACGGCTCGTTTATGGGACGATGGAATAATTGACCCGGTGGATACACGAAAGATAATTGCAATGGGAATTGCAGCTTCATTGAATAAAAAATTCCCGGATACCAAGTATGGGGTGTTTAGGATGTAGGGATAAAATTCAAAATCCAAAGTTTACATTTTGATGATTTTTTCGGAGTGTATAATATTACCTTTGGTATTTTTAATAATAATTAGATAAAGGCCATTTGCAAATGTAGCAATATCTATTTCTGTTTTTTGGGATGATAAAATTATGTTTCCGTTGTAATTGTATATTTCAAGAATAAAATCCTCCTTGTAATCAACAAGTAATAGACTAGTAGCCGGATTGGGGAAAATAGTCAGTTTGTTTTTGGATAATTCATTTATAGCTGTATAATATTGGTTTTCAATCCATGCTATTTTATTTACATCGCTGATGTACAAAATGTCCATATCCTCATCGTTATCCATATCTGCTGAAGAAATATCCCAAAAATCACAGTCTTTTGCTTCAAAAACTTCTTCCAGGTTAAAATTTCCGTTTCCATCGTTGAAATAGAAACCAATGGTGGAATCCGATGTATTGATTACAATATCCTGATCCTCATCATTGTCAAGGTCCTTAACCAATAGCCGGTAACTGTATGCATCTTCGTCAACGTAATGAAAATTATTAAAATTATTTGTACCATCATTTTCAAGCCAAATTGTAGAAAAAGAATATTTACTGTTGGAAAGTGCAGTTGCAATAATATCAATATCGTAATCCGAGTCAACATCAGCTATATCAAAATCATTCATCTTCCAATCATCAGGCATTTCAAATTCAGTAAATAAGAAATTCCCATTACCTGCATTTTCAAACCAATAAAAGTTATAACCATAGCAATCTCTTGACAAAATATCAATATCTCCATTCTTATCAAGGTCTGTTGGTATTGACTGTAATGTACACTGATACGATAGATTACTGTAAAGTACATGTGAAATCCATTCCGCTCCATTATCAATATTTTCTATCCAGGTAATTTGTGTTTCTCCCAGGTTCGTCCCATAGCCGTCAAAATAGCTTGATGATGCTAAAATGTCCGGGTCGCCATCGTTATCGAAATCAGCTAAATATAATGACTCAATATTATTTGGTATGGAATCAATTATCCCTTGATAGGCAAACTCACCGTTGTTTTCGTTATGATACCAAACGATAACATTTTTGAATCCGGCGAAAATATCCATAAGCCCATCATTATCAAAATCGAAAGGAAAAACACGTGAGGTACGAATTAAAGTATCAGGAGTATTCAGATGATGATTTTCAAAAGTTAAAATTCCATCATTTTCTAACCAACCGATTTTAGGAAAAAATAACGAAGCATAAAATACATCCATATCCAAATCATTATCTACATCAATAGCTGCGACATTCTGTGGATAACTTGGCGCTGTTATTATGTTATTGTCAGAACTAAATTCACCTTCCCCCATATTTTCATACCAGAAAGAGTTCGATATTATATCGTTATCTCCATCATTATCAATGTCAACGGCATAAACCGTTTTTCTCCCTCCCAATTCCGATATTAAATTTTGCTCCCCAAAGGTTCCATCCCCTAGGTTTTCATACCATGAAACATTTTGATTGTAATAGGAGGCAGAGAGTACATCAAAGTCACCATCATTGTCGAGGTCGCTTGCAAATACCTTCTCGGCATGGCCATTTCCTAAAATGATTATTTTTTGGTCGCTAAAAATTCCACCACCAAGGTTTTCATACCATGCAATTTTTCCATCCCAAAATGATGCTGATAAAACATCATTATCTCCATCCAAATCTATATCGGCTGAATAAACACTTCTTGCATCGTCAAGGTCGGTTGAAATAATTTGTTGTTCGTCAAAAACTCCATCCCCCAAGTTTTTATACCATGCAATTTTATTATCATCACGTGAAGCGGAGAGCACATCGTTGTCGCCATCATTATCCAGGTCAATTGCAAAAACTGACTGTGCATTTTCTGCATTTGTGGTTATTGCTTGTTGAATTCCAAAAACACCATTTCCCAGATTTTCATACCATGCTATCTGGTTTCCTGTCCAACCGGCCGAAAGTACATCGTTGTCGCCATCATTATCCAGGTCAATTGCAAAAACTGATTGTGCAGAATTGACATTACCTGAAATAATTTTAGCCTCGCTAAAATTCCCGTCACCAGAATTTTCGTACCAATAAATTGCACTTTCAATTTGGGAGGCTGCCAATACATCCTGGTCCTCGTCTCCGTCAAGGTCAATAGAAAAGACATCGGTTGCCCCTTTAATATCTACATGAATATCATGTTGCAATCCAAATTTAGCTCCACCAAGGTTTTCAACCCAGGTAATCCGGCCATAAAGTCCATACGTGGCTGTTAAAATATCGAAATCTCCGTCATTGTCAATATCCGAAGAGCATAAAGCCGAGGGGTTGGCTAAATATCCGTAGGAAATTATATGTTCTGTCTGGAAGTTTTGAGCGTATAGAATGTGTATAGTTGTAAGATTAAGAATAATTAAAAAAATGAGATTTTTCATGATTCTATGATTTTGATTTATATTATGATGAAGCAAATATATTCAAACAAATCACTAAAACAAAATACAATCAGTTTGTGGCAGGATTAAATCAGTTTACGGTAAATAATATCTAAAACAGATGTTTTTCTCTAAAAATTATCTTTTGCATATTTTTATATAAATTTGTGAAGTGTTATTTTACATATTTTGCACAAATTTGTAAAGAGGTAGTTTACATATTTCATATAAATTTGTGAAGTGGTGTTTCACATATTTCATATAAATTTGTAAAGTAATAACTTGTAATACTAATTTAAAATGTTTCAAAGGAAAATTTTAAATTCCATAAAAGAGCAGTTAACCTCCAACGAAATCATTGTGTTAACAGGCATGAGAAGGGTTGGGAAAACCACATTCCTGAAAATGCTTTATGAAAAGATAGAATCTGAAAATAAGGTTTTTCTTGATCTTGAAAACCTGATTAACCAGAAAATTTTTGATGAAGTTGATTTTGATAATATCTGGAACAACCTTACCCCTCTTGGAATTACAAAAAATGAAAAAGCATATATTTTTCTGGATGAAATACAAACATTTCCTCAAATAGTATCTGTTGTAAAATATTTATATGATCATTATGATGTGAAATTTTTCCTTACTGGTTCCAGTAGCTATTATTTAAAAAATCTGTTTCCCGAAAGCCTGGCCGGAAGGAAAATGTTATTTGAACTATACCCGCTTGATTTTGAAGAGTTTTTAACTTTTAAAGGAGTAAATGCAAGGTTTGCGAAGTCTTTTGAAGAAAAAGAAAAAAGCCGGAATTATATTGCTTATGAAAAGTACAAAAAATATTATGATGAATTTTTAACTTTTGGTGGTTTCCCGCAGGTTGTCCTTGCTGAAAATGAAGAAAAAAAGAAGATTTATTTAAAGGATATTTTTTCATCTTATTTTGAAAAGGATGTAAAAACCCTCGCTGATTTTAAACAAATTAATGCGTTTCGCGACTTTATTCTTTTGCTTTTTCAGCGAATTGGCTCAAAACTGGATATTTCCAAACTTGCATCGGCACTGAACCTTTCAAGGCATACAATTTATTCATACCTTTCTTTTTTAGAACAAACCTATTTTATTTCTCTGATTACGCCCTATTCAAAAAGCGTTGACAGAGAAATAAGCGGAACACGAAAAGTGTATGCCTGTGATACAGGTTTTGTAAATTTGTTTGCGAAAGTTGACGAAGGTAATTTGTTTGAAAATGCAGTATATAATTGTGTGAGGCATTTTGGAAAAGTTAATTATTATCAAAAACGCACAGGCGCTGAAATTGATTTTATTTTGCCGGAATTAAGTGTTGCTTTGGAAGTAAAAACAAAAGCAGATCAGCGGGATATTGACAAGTTAAAAAACCTGTCTGAAAAACTGGGATATAAAGAAAGTTATGTTGTATCGAAAGAATTTGTTGATTTTAAAAATGTGATTTCTGTAGTAAATTTATAAATTAATAAATAGATTTCTGAATTAATAATTTAACACAAATTTTATAACTATACAAGGATAAAATAGACACAAAAGTATAACTTATTCTGGGCTTATTTCAGTGATGAAAAATGTTTCTTTGCGTCTCTGCGTCTTTGCGTGAAACTTAAAATAATGAAAAAATATCAAACAATAGAATTTGAACAAAAAGGTGATCTCGGAATCGTATGGCTGAACCGGCCAAAAATCCACAATGCATTTAATGAAGTAATGATCTCAGAGGTAATTGATGTTTTTGAGGCGATAAATGAGATGGAAAATATTCGGGTTGTCATACTACGGGGACGTGGAAAATCATTTTGTGCCGGTGCCGATCTCAACTGGATGCGGGGTGTGGCAAATTATTCTTATGAACAAAATTATAAGGAAAGCCTGAACCTTTCGAAATGTTTTTACACAATTTATACCTGTAAAAAACCTACAATTGCAATTGTTCATGGTGCGGCAATCGGAGGGGCAAACGGTTTGCTGGCATCCTGTGATTTCGCCTATGCCGATGATAACACTACATTTTCGTTGAGTGAAGTTAAGATAGGGATTGTTCCGGCTTGCATTTCGCCTTATGTGACCAAACGTGTTGGTGAATACGGCTCGAAAGAGCTAATGATCAGTGGCAAACGGTTTAAAGGGCCAGAAGCTCAATATCACAAACTGGTCAATAAATCATTACCCACAGAGGAACTGGATGAATATGTAAATGGGGTAATTGATTTATTGCGTACCAGCGGCCCAAAAGCCATGACACAATGTAAAAACTTGATCTTTAATATTGCTAATAAAGAAACCATCGAAGAAGCACTGGAATCAACCGCCCGTATGATAGCCGAAATACGTGCCAGTGAAGAAGGACAGGAAGGAATGGCGGCTTTTTTAGAAAAACGTAAACCCAATTGGGTGAAGTAAAAATCTCTCGCCAAGACGCTAAGACGCCAGGAAATTTATTTTTTATCCTTTGCGACTTTGCGGCTTTGCGTGAAAAACAATATAGAATATGAAATTATTCAAAAAAATACTAATCGCTAACCGTAGCGAAATTGCAGTACGGGTTATCCGTTCAGCAAAAGAACTGGGAATTAAAACAGTAGCCATATATTCTTCGGCAGATGAAGAATCATTGCATGTTGAAATGGCTGACGAAGCCTATTGCCTTGGTGAAAGCATTGAACTCAGCGAAACCTATCTGAATATTGATAAGATAATAAACATTGCGAGACAATCAAAATGTGAGGCTATCCATCCGGGTTACGGTTTTCTTGCTGAAAATCCTGATTTTGTAGCGGCATGTGAAAAAAACAACATAGTTTTTATCGGGCCTAATACCAGGTCAATCAAATTGATGGGTAATAAAATTGAATCACGAAAATTTGTCAAGAAGTTGGATATTCCTATGACAGAGGCCAAGACAGGCGATAAAGCCAGCCTGATGAAGGCAGCTAAAGAAATTCCGTTTCCTCTTTTAATAAAAGCTGCTGCCGGGGGAGGAGGCAAGGGAATGCGGATAGTCCATTCTGAAAATGAATTGGAAGATGCAATTGAGAATACAAGCAGGGAAGCAAAAAGTTATTTTAGCGATGGTACTGTATTCGTTGAAAAATATGTGGAAGAACCCCGCCACATCGAGATACAGGTGATCGGGGATAATTTTGGAAATGCTATTCATTTATTTGAACGGGAATGTTCCATTCAACGGCGCTACCAAAAAATTATTGAAGAGTCGCCTTCGCCAACCTTAACTCCTGATGTTCGGGAAAAGATGGGTGCTGCTGCTGTGAAAATTGCTAAGGAAATTGGATACAATAATGCCGGAACAGTAGAATTTTTGGTGGACAAAGATTTGAATTTCTATTTTTTGGAAATGAATACCCGTGTCCAGGTTGAGCATCCGGTGACAGAAATGGTGACCGGAATTGATATTGTTCGCGAACAAATCCTGATTGCTGCAGGAAATAGATTGAGTATAAAACAAGAAGATTTGAATCAAACAGGACATGCTATTGAATGCAGGATTTATGCCGAAGACCCATCCAATAACTTCCTTCCTTCACCTGGTGAAATGTCACTTTATGTTGAACCTGCCGGAGAGAATATACGCATCGACACAGGTATTGCAGAAGCAACAACAATACATAGTTTTTATGATCCGATGATCAGTAAAATGATCGTTTGGGGAGAAGACCGGGAAATTGCCCGGGAAAAATCAATACGTGCTTTAAGGGAGTATACGGTTCATGGAATTAAAACCAATATAACTTACCTCGTTCAGGTTCTGCAAAATAAAGCCTACATTGAGAATAAGATTTCCACTAAATATTGTGATGAGCATACGGAAGACCTGGTTGAGTTAATTGAAAAAGAAAAAGCCAAAACGCCAAATTATCTACCCGCACTGGCTTACCTTGTTTATAGTTTCCTCGAAGATTTATTGTCCGGGCCAACAGAAGAATACAATGTTTGGAAAGAAATTGGCTACTGGCGGGATTTAATGGAGGTTAAACTTAATATTGATGAAGATGAAATATTAGTAAACATACTTAAAAGTAAAAACGGTCATCTGGAATTTAAAATAGAAGATCAGGTCCATCATGTTACGCTCCGATCAATGGAAGCAGGAATTCTTGATGCTGTAGTTGACGGCCAGTCATTGATTTTTCATATTTCTACTTGCGAAGGTATTGGATTTGTTAGCCATAACGGACACATATTTAATGTAAAACGACATGATATTTTGATTCAGGAAGATGTTTTCGGCACATTGGATGTTGGAGGTAAAGATGGTGGCGAGATTGTTTCACCTATGCCAGGCAAAGTAATTAAAATTAATGTCAAAGAGGGCAAGGAGGTTAAGAAGGGTGATGTTTTGCTGGTTGTTGAGGCCATGAAAATGGAAAATAGTATTACCGCTCCAAAAGATGGAAAAGTAGAAAAAATTAACGTGAAGGCTGGAGAAATGGTGGATGGTAGTAAGTTATTGGTGACTATAGAAGCATAATACTAAAGAGTGAATTCTAAAACCCCCAAAGGAATGCTCCATAAAAAAGGCGCCTTCATTCCTAACCAAAGTTGAACAATGCCATAAATGCTGCCAAAAAACCACAGCGTTAAAACCGCAGTATAGAAAAACATAAACAATGTTCAAAAATTTCAGAAAGTAAGATGAATTTACGCCGGAATTAGCAGTTAATAAATATTTATTTTTAAAAAATGCAATAAAAAGAAGGCTATAATCTGGCTTTTTCATAATTTAGAGCAGTTTTTTAATCATCACTATATAACCGTTGAAAAATTATGAACTTTGAGTTAACCGAAGAACAAAATCTGATTCGTGAAACCGTTCGCGATTTTGCCGAAAGGGAGATAAAACCCGTTGCCCATGATCTGGATGAAAAAGCTGAGTTTTCGTATGACCTTACCCGTAAAATGGGAGAGTTGGGCTTATTTGGCATGTTCTTGCCCGAACAATATGGAGGGCAGGAATTGGACACCCTATCCTATATTATTGCAGTGGAAGAGTTAGCCAGAATTGATGGCTCACAGGCTGCTACTTTAGCTGCGCATAATTCTCTTGGAATAGGGCCTTTGTATTATTATGGTACAGAGGAACAAAAAATGAAGTACCTGCCACAACTTTGTACAGGAGAAGCCCTTTGGGGTTTCGGATTAACCGAGCCTAATGCAGGTTCTGACTCCAGGGGGACCAAAACAATGGCCAGCCTTGAAAACGGAGAGTGGATCATTAATGGGTCAAAGATATTCATAACAAATGGGTCGTGCGATATATCTATTGGCTCCACAGTACAGGCGGTAACCAAAATTTTTGAAAATGGCAAAAAGGAGTTTACGTGCATTATTGTTGATAAAGGGGTGCCCGGATTTAAGCAGGTTACTATGCATGGTAAAATGATGTGGCGTGCATCCGACACGGCTGAATTGTATTTTGACGATTGCAAGGTTCAGGAATCTAATTTATTGGGTAAAGTTGGTGAAGGCTCTCATATTATGTTAAGCACTCTCGACAATGGAAGGTTGTCCATAGGGGCAATGGGTCTTGGTTGCGCCCAGGGAGCTTTTGAGCTTGCTTTGCAATATTCTCAGGAGCGTAAACAATTCGGGAAACCGATCTGTAAGTTTCAGGTGAATGCCTTTAAACTGGCTGATATGGCAACAAAGATTGAATTGGCAAGGAATCTTTTGTATAAAGCCTGCTGGTTAAAAGATAATGATAAACCATTTTCGAAAGAAGCTGCCATGTCGAAATTATATTGTTCTGAAATTGCAAGAGAGGTTGCTGATGAAGCGGTACAACTTCATGGAGGGTATGGCTTAATGAAAGACTATCACATTGAACGATTTTATCGCGATCAGCGTTTATTGCAAATAGGTGAAGGAACTTCAGAAATTCAGCGTTTGGTAATTTCCAGACAAATTGGTTGTTAATGAATAAGATCAAGATCATAGAATCCCCACGGGATGCGATGCAGGGATTAACCCGCTTTATCCCAACAAAAGATAAGGTAAAGTACATCAATGCTTTACTCAACGTTGGATTTGATACTATAGATTTTGGAAGTTTTGTTTCTCCGAAAGCCATTCCTCAGCTGAAAGATACAGAAGAGGTTCTTAACAATCTTGATTTGTCAAAAACAAATACCGACCTTCTCGCTATTGTTGTCAATAAAAGAGGGGGAAAAACAGCATCTCAATTTGAGCAAATCAAATATATGGGATTCCCTTTTTCAATATCTCCGACTTTTTTAAAAAGAAACATCAACTCAAATATTGAAAAGTCAGTTCAGACTGTTCAGGATCTTTTAGAAATATGTGATAAATCAAACAAAAAGTTGGTAGTCTACATTTCTATGGCATTTGGAAATCCTTATGGAGATGAATGGAACACACATGTTGTAGCTGACTGGGTTTACAGGCTCTACCAAATGGGTGTAAGGATAATTCCGTTGTCCGATACGGTTGGAATATCTTCTAAAAAGAGCATTGCACAACTTTTTGCCACCCTTGTTCCTGAATTTCCGAAAGCTGAATTTGGTTTGCACCTGCACACCACCATGAGGCACTGGTATAAAAAAATTAACGCTGCATTTTTAAATGGATGCAGGCGTTTTGATACGGTGATCAATGGCCTTGGCGGTTGTCCTATGGCTGAAAACCGCCTGGTTGGAAACCTGCGAACCAGCAACCTGCTTGAATATTTTGAAATTAATTATGTTCCCGTGGAAGTGGATGAGGAGGCATTTGAAAAAGCATATGAACTGGCAATAGATATATTTCCATAAACAGAATTAAGGTATATGGCGGAAGAATTACTTTGGAAACCTTCGGAAGAGTTTAAAACTACATCAAAGATGTACGAGTTTCTTACTCGTATTTCTGAAAAGTATTATTTGCCGGACAATAAATACCAAACCATTCATAAGTGGAGTGTAAACAATGTTGGAAGTTTCTGGGCAGAGATATGGGATTTTTGTAATATCAAATTTTCTCAAAGATTTGATAAGGTAGTAGACGATCCTAAAAAAATGCCCGGAGCTAAATGGTTTTCCGGTGCCCGATTGAATTTTGCCGAAAATCTTCTTTGCAGAAAAGATGAACACAAAGCGTTGATTTTTCATGGAGAAAATTCTGTCAGGAGAGAAGTTACTTATCTGGAATTGTATGATGAAGTCAGAAAGGTTTCTGCGGGTTTAAAACGACTTGGTGTAAAGAAGAGAGACAGGGTTGCTGCATTTATGCCCAATATGCCTGAAACAATCATCGGTATGCTGGCCACAGCCTCCATTGGCGCTATCTGGTCTTCCACATCTCCTGATTTTGGAATAAAAGGCGTCCTTGATCGGTTTTCGCAAATTGGCCCCAAGGTGATTTTTGCGGCAGACGGGTACTATTATAAGGGGAAAAAGTTTGACTCTCAGGAGAAGCTGAAAAGTATTTTACATGATCTGCCATCGGTTGAATCAGTTGTGTTGGTTAACTATACTGACACATTAGATGTTAAGTCGATGCCCAAGGCCATAGGTTGGGAGGATTTAGCTCAGGAGACGGAGGAAATGTTAACTTTCGAGCAGCTGCCATTTGATCACCCCTTATACATCATGTACTCTTCCGGAACCACCGGACTACCCAAAAGTATTGTTCATTCAGCTGGAGGGACATTAATTCAGCATTTAAAAGAACTGATCCTGCACAGTAACATGCAAAGTGATCAAACTGTTTTTTATTACACCACTTGCGGATGGATGATGTGGAATTGGTTTGTCAGCAGCCTGGCCGTTGGCGTTACCCTTGTTTTGTATGATGGCAATCCATTCTATCCTGGCCCTGAGTCCCTGCTAAAAATTGCTGACGAACTGAACATTACCTTCTTTGGGACAAGCGCCAAATACATTGCCTCTCTTGAATCAGCAGGAGTAATCCCGAAAAATATTTCTGATTTTCCACATTTAAAAGTTATAGCATCAACGGGCTCTCCTTTAACAAATGAAAGTTACGAATATGTTTACAGGGATTGGAAATCAGATGTTCAACTTTCATCAATAGCTGGAGGAACAGATATTATTTCTTGCTTCATGCTAGGTAGCCCGACATTGCCGGTTTATGAAGGTGAGATTCAGTGCAGGGGTCTGGGAATGGATGTGGATTGTTTTGATGATGATGGAAAATCATTGGTGAATGAACAGGGAGAACTGGTTTGTAAATCTGCTTTTCCCTCCATGCCGATTAAATTTTGGAATGATGAAGGTGGTGAAAAATATTTTAATGCCTATTTTAGCGAATTTCCGGGAATTTGGCGTCATGGTGATAATGTTGTGATCAGCGACCACGGTGGTGTTACTATGTATGGCCGTTCGGATGCAACCCTGAATCCCCAAGGGGTAAGGATTGGTACAGCCGAAATTTACCGGGTGGTTGAGAATATGGAAGAGGTTGAGGATTCTGTCGTAGTGGGCAAGAAAAAAGACGGGGATGAACTGGTTGTGATTTTTGTCAAATTGAATATCGGTTACAGTCTTGATGAAGAGATGAGAACAAAGATCAAAAAGCAGATCAGTACAAATTGCAGTCCTCGCCATGTCCCGGCAATTATTAAGGATGTTCCGGATATTCCACACACTATAAATGGTAAAAAGGTGGAAATAGCGGTTAAAAATATTATACACGGACAGCCGGTTAAAAACAAGGATGCATTGGCAAACCCCGAAAGCCTGGAGTTTTATTATGACATTTTAGGTTAATTAAAAAGTATTTAAAGTGAGTTAAAGTTTGAATTACTTAGAGTAAATTTTTTTTTCAATATCTTTAGGCACTCTAAATACTCCAAACTTTAGACACTTTTATCAATAAATGTAAAACAACAAATCTAAATCATATGCAATATCCAAAAAAAGTAGTCATAGGAGACATTACCATCAGGGACGGTTTTCAACATGAAGAAAAACTTATCCCAACAGAAGCCAAGTTATGGGTGGCAGAGCAACTCATTTTGGCTGGCTTCAAACACATCGAAGTGTCAAACTTTGGTAATCCAAAAGGAATGCCTCAATTTAAGGATGTAGATGATCTGTTCAAGTTAATCAGGAACAGCAAAAAGCTGAAGGATAAGCTGGACGATGTATCACTTACCGCCATTACTATTCGCGAACGTGCTATTGAAAGGGCAATACAGGCTAAATTAGATGGTTATGGCCCTGACCGTATTTTATTAATGGTTTCCACAAGCGAAGCCCACCATAAAATAAATTCCGGTATACCTCTGGACGAATATTGGAAAATGGCTGAAGAGTGGGTGAAAAAAGCCCGTGATGCAGGAGTAAAAGTAAACGGAACCGTTAGTACCATTTGGGGTTGCCCTATCGAAGGACCTACCGATCCTAAAAAAGCAATTGAATTTACCAAACGGTGGTTCGATATTGGCGCCAATGATGTGGAACATGCTGATCATGATGGCTCTGCATCACCTGACAGGGTTTACGATTATTTCTCCCTGTTGCTCGACAATGTGGATAATCCACATAAACAAATTGCACATTTCCATACAACACGTGGATGGGGGCTGGCTAATGTTCTGGCGGCGTTGCAGGCAGGAATGACAAATTACGAATCCACCCTCGGTGGTCTGGGTGGGCAGCCTGCAAACTTTGTTAGTGGTGTCCCTGTTTCAGGAACAGGAGCTTACTATTATAAAGACGCCAAAGATGTAGGCCTTGTATCTACCGAAGATATGGTGGTGATGATGGACGAAATGGGAATAGAAACCAATTTGGACATAGACAAAATCCTGGAAATTGGAAATATGATTGAGCGGATCGTTGGCAGGCGTTTACGTTCCGAGTCGATCAAAAATGGAAGGATACCGAAGTTTTTGAAGGGATAGTACCTCGTCTCCTGACATTCAAAGACTCTAAATGTTAAAATTAAAGTATCTGCATATTAAAGGCGGGGCTTTTGGATATTTTTTTGATTTTCTTCTTTTTGCCCTTCCCTCTACACATAACTGTTTTTTAAAAATTGCCATATTTTTATCACAGCTTCCTACATTATTATTATTTTGCACCGGAATATGGAACCGGATAGTTTTAAAGAAAACAAGCTGGAAAAACACAAGGTGTGTATAATTGTACCTACTTATAACAATGAGGGTTCCGTTGCAGGCGTGCTGGATGATCTCTTAAATCTTACTGACGACATAATTGTTGTCAATGACGGGTCAACAGATAAAACAGCCGAAATATTAAATAACTATCCCAATCCTAATGTAATCACTTACAAAAAAAACCGGGGGAAAGGCTTTGCCCTAAAAAAGGGCTTTAAGCTTGCTAAAGAAAAAGGCTTTAAGTATGCCATCACCATTGATTCTGACGGACAACATTCCGTAGGAGATGTGCTGTCGTTTATTGATAAACTTGAAAAAGATCCAGATTCCATCATCATCGGTAACAGAAATATGGAACAAGACGGCATACCAAAGAAAAGCAGCTTTGGAAGAAAATTCTCAAATTTTTGGTTTTGGGTAGAAACAGGCATTAAGCATCCGGACACGCAGTCTGGTTTCAGGTTATATCCATTGGATTTTATTGAGCCGGATAAGTTTTTCACCAATAAATTTGAATTTGAAATTGAGGTTATTGTAAGGATGGCATGGAAGGGTGTGAATGTGATTTCTGTCCCCATTGATGTGTTTTATCAAAATAAGAAGGAAAGGATTTCACACTTCAGGCCGTTCATTGATTTTACCAGGATCAGCATTTTGAATACATTTTTGGTTTTTTGGGCGCTACTTTATATCAAGCCTCGTGACATAACCAGAAAGGCATTGAGTAAATCCTGGAAAGAGCATTATTATGAACAAATTGCAAATCCAAAGTTTTCAAATTTAAACCTGGCCTTATCAATTGGCTTTGGAGTATTCATGGGCATTGTTCCGATATGGGGATACCAGATGATTACGGCTATATTCCTTGCATATTTACTAAAGCTTAATAAGGTTTTGGTTGTTTTAAGTTCTAATATCAGCATTCCGCCTATAATCCCCCTCATTCTGTTTTTGTCGCTTAAAACAGGAGAAATTATAACCGGAAGCGATTTGAATTTCAATTTCAGCAGCGACATTTCCTTCGACACAATAAAATCAGTACTTTATATATATATTGTGGGCAGTATTGTATTTGCCGCAATAACAGCAGTTTTTTTTGGTGTGATTTCTTTATTAATTTTGGCGATTATCAGGAAAGCTAAATGAGCTTTTTTAGCTCTTAACCGGTTTCATGATATCTGTTCTATCTATGGGTAAGTTTTTTATATTATTAAATAATCTTTTACTAAGACGAAAAGCAGTTCTGTTTATGCTGATGCTGTTGCTTGTGGGGTTGATTGTTTATGCAATATTCCACTTGAGAACGGATGAAGATTTTGCCTCGATTTTCCCGGAAGATGAAAGCACTGAACAGTATAATTTTGCAATAAAAAACTCTTCATTTTCTGACCGCATTATCATCTATTTTTCGACAATTGATACAGCCTCCCCCGATAAAACTGACACACTGATTAAACATGCAGATTTTTTTGTTGAAAAAGTTCAGGCTGAATTTATAGGTCAGATCAAAGAATTGAAGTATGAATTGGCCGATGAAGAACTTTTATCGCTGTACGATTTTTTTTATGAAAATCTTCCTTTGTTTTTGAATGATGAAGATTATGCAAAAATTACCGAAAAAATATCGGATTCTTCAATTCAAACTGTTTTAGAAAGCAACTTTAAGGCTTTGGTTTCTCCGGCAGGAATTGCATTAAAACAATTTCTGATCAAGGATCCTTTTAGCATAACCCCTCTTGCCATTGAGAAACTAAATCTGTTTCAAGCTGGTGAGAATTTTACCATTGAAAAAAACAGGATTTTTTCGAAGGATAAAAATGATCTTTTCATTTTTATAACGGTTGCCAATTCATCCAATACCCGTGAAGTAAATTCATTAATTGCCGACATTGATAAGTATCGGAGTGAAATAAAAAATTCTAATATAAGCCTCAATTCCTTTGGAACTCCGGTTATCTCTGCAGCAAATGCCAACAGGATCAAGGGTGATATTAAAATTACCGTTAGCATAACCCTGTTGTTTTTTTTAATTTTTCTGAGCCTTTATTTCAGGAATCTTTTAATTCCATTTTTATTATTTGTACCCGTTGTTGCCGGAGGGGGGATTGCGCTTACAATTTTGTATTTTATTAAAGGCGAAGTTTCGGCAATTTCACTTGGGATCGGATCTGTCCTACTGGGTATTGGTATTGACTATTCCCTGCACTTTATTAACCATTATAAACATTCGCCTTCTCTTCGGAATTTATTTAAGGATATTTCTGTCCCTGTAATGATGAGCAGCATTACAACCGCCTCGGCATTTTTATGTTTGTTTGTGATAAAATCCCCGGGACTGCGTGACTTAGGCCTGTTTGCAGCCATAAGTGTTTTATCGGCAGCATTGGCAACTTTGATAATACTTCCACTAATCTTAGTTCCGGTATTTAAACCAAAGGTCAACAAAACTTCCTTTTCTTTTCCTGATAAAATTGCTTCCTACAGTTTTGAAAAGAATAAAGTTTTTGTAATAGCAGTTTTAGCCCTTTCCGTTATCTTTTATTTTACAGGTAAAAGAACCACATTTAATGAAAATTTGATGGACATGGGCTATATGACAGAAGATTTGAAGGCGGCTGAAAAAAAAATCAACCAGAATACTTCTTTTGCCCTGTCTTCGGTTTTTGTTGTTTCTTCCGGCAAAGACCTGGAAGATGCGCTTACGAACAATGCACTGATTATTGATTCACTGGAAAGTCTTAAAGGTACAGGTGTAATTCAGGAGTATTATAATATTAACGAGCTAATTCTAACGAAAGACCAACAAGAAGAAAAGATCAGAAAGTGGAATCTGTTCTGGGATAAAAAAAAGAATCCATTGATTTCAAAATTGACAAAACAAGGAGAGGAGTTTGGGTATAAACCGGTTGCATTTAAAACATTCGAAGGTCTTTTAAATAAGAATTTCGAACCGTTGTCAATAGATAACTTCAACGATATTATTGGTTCTTACTTTCAGGATTATCTTATCCAGCGAGATGAGAAATCAGCAGTTATTACCATGATTAAAGTTGACCGCTTGCAGAAGGATCGGATTCGTAATATCATTGTTGAATTTGACAATTCTTATTTTTTTGACAGGCAAGAGTTTGCCGAAAGCCTGTTTAATCTGATCAAATCGCAGTTTCGGGTGTTGATCTGGTTATCGATGGCTATTGTGTTCATTATTTTGTTGTTATCGTTTGGCAGGATTGAGCTTGTTTTTATAAGCTTTGTACCGATTGTTTTAAGCTGGATATGGACAATCGGGATTATGGGAATATTTAACCTTCAATTTAATATTTTTAATATAATTATTTCAACATTTATTTTCGGACTGGGTGTTGACTACAGCATTTTTATCACCAAGGGATTACTTCATAAAATTCAGTTTAATAAGGATAATTTCAAGTCATTTAAGACATCGGTTTT
>JAUVJI010000103.1 GCA_030596605.1 Bacteroidales bacterium | reverse complement strand
CATTATCCGAAAGTTGGGAGAACCGAACTGAATTTCTTTTTACAAGCCTCAATAGTATTAAACCGGAAATGATCCGCGAAGCCACTATTAATGCACATGAGGCAGCAGAAACATTTGCTGAAGATTCCGGAAGTAAAATCGGGAAAATACGAAAGGCCACACAAGGTTTTTTCAGTATCAGCGACAGGGATGCAAATTCCCCCGACAGAAAGATTATCAGGGTAGTAACCACGATGGAGTATTACCTGGTGGATAACTAATACCGATTGATAATTTCATTTTATGAATAACTATCTTTAATTACATAGAGTCAGAAATGCTGAATTATCAATCTAAATAATCATTCTAAATTTTTACCAAAATACATCAGTTCCCATATCGCATTGTCTTCTATATGATCTGTCAGGATGTTATCCTTATAGGCTTCAAGTGAAACATCTCCTGTAAAGCGGATATATGATCCATCAAAACCGGTTATTTTGGCAATTAATTTTGGAATCCCCCTGGTGGATTCAATCATTTTTTTGATAAAGATATTTTGTTCCCTATTGAAAGTCACTATATACTTTCTGTCATTATCTTCATAGTTGAAAATCAAAATACTAGCCACGGGTTTTCCTGTTTCTTTATTTAATTCTATTTCTTTTTTAACAAGTTTTAATTTTTCTTCATCGTCAGCTATTATTTCCCCGTTTTTTGCAATCATCACGATTGGAAAATCAGTATGATCATACTTCTTTGTGGTAATCATTTGGGTCAGGATAATCGTATAATCACCAATTTCTGCCCGTGCCCAGTACCAGTGATTAAACATCGTAAGGA
Organism: Bacteroidales bacterium; assembly: GCA_030596605.1. Lineage (GTDB taxonomy): Bacteria > Bacteroidota > Bacteroidia > Bacteroidales > JAADJA01 > JAADJA01. The sequence goes on along the minus strand of JAUVJI010000103.1, from coordinate 14,919 downwards.
TATTCTTATTATACCAGTTATGGTCATGATATCCTGAGCCCTGTAACTTTTTCGTGCTGCCTTGATATCGAATGTCGGCTGATACTTCTCCCAGTGGGACAGAAGGAAACCAGGCGAAATATTTTTTTTGTCTTTTTCCAAAATACCAGTGTCCCGTGTGGGGCCGCCATGATTCTGTTTCGCGTTCAAGGTTTATATCCACCGATAAACTATCATCTTCAAAATGAATTTCGTAATGTTTAAGATCTCCCCTGAAAAAATTGTTTCCAATAACCACATCACATTGCTCTTTGGAGAATTGGGATTCTTTTGTCGAGGCAGTATATTCTCGGTGGATCTTGCTGCCATCAGGCCAGTCAATGTCAACGGTACAAAGGGGATTTAATCGTCCTTTAACTTTGTGGGTAGGTTTTGTGAAAAACACAATAACGATTTTAGAACCGTCATCAAGATGTGCATCAAAATACCACCATTCAAAGGTCCCTCTCTTTCCAGAAGTTCGCATCCCATCTTCTCTGACCACTATGGAATCAGGAAAAATATTTAAAGCCTCATAATGTTTCTTTTCTTTTCCCAAGGCGGCTTTTTGAGCAAAAGCTACATTGTTCAGAAAAATAAAAATCATTACAGCTAATACAAGCCTTTGTAAATATTTTGGGATTATTTGCATGATGTTTCTATTAGCTTGTACTAAATGCTATCAAAGTATCGATTGAGAATTTCCTTTACCTCTGTAAGGCTTTCATAATAATTGACTTCTAAATCAGGACACCCGGCTATCATGGCAGATAAACTTTTTCCTTTTTGTTTGCGGTAGAGACACAATATTTTCTTCTTCCAGCTAATAGCAGTTTTAATTTCATAACCCACGCCCAGACTTGGAGTTGTAACTTCAGCAATTAAAACATCTGATTGTTTGAGCCATTCCAAATCACGATCATGGATTTCCTTATCAGACATGTTCTTTTCTCCGGCTTTTTCCAGATTGTCATCTGCAACATGTTCAGTCAATACATTACCAAACTTTCTGAGATGTATAATTATCTCGTGGTAGATCTTAACATCCTCCCTTCCACCTCTTATTGATCCTGCAAAATAAATATTCATAATACCAAAGCTATAAATTAAATCGAATACCTACGGTTGTATTTACAAACGAAATAATCCTTTCGTCAGTCCTTAAACCGGAAGATGTATTAAAACTAAAGGCCAACTGATCATAAAAAAAATCCGCATCGAAAACCAATCCAAAACAAGGTGAAATGTTATACCTCAACCCAACTCCGGCCTGCCACGAAAACTTCCAATCCTGTGCAGAAGTAATCTCCTGATATATCCTTCCAATAAAATAATAGTCTGACTTGTATAATTTATATGGAGTTTTTCCATAAAGAAGCCCACAGAGCAGCTTACCTGTAACTGAAACCTTATGATAAATGGGCATGTTAACATATAATCCTCCCATTGCTGTGATTATTTGATACGGGTCAGACCGAATATAAATATCTTCCAAAAAGGGATCGTTTGCTACCTCTTCCCAGCCTAAAGCAGAAACATTTACCGGATGAAAATTAATTCCAGTGGATGCACCGATCCCAAATTTCGGTAAAAAAAACCAGGCTCCCTCAACGGAGACATTAAATCCTGTTTGGGTGAAGCTACCATAATCCAGAGAGGTTGCATGGTATTTCCCAAAAGGGATGGAGGCCCCTCCCCGAATTCCAATAAAAGAAGGTTTCTTTTGAGCATTCAGTGTAGTGAGTAAAACAATCAGGAATAGAAATATCAAACCGATAATACGCTTTTTTGTGGTTTTGTATTTTGGATCGTTGCGTTGCATTTGATTTTCTAAAATAATAATAAATATTCTAAAATTTCGCACTTAAATAGAAACATGTAAATAACTGATATTTATTTGTTTATATATGTAGAACTTCTCCGTGTCTCTTTGTGTCTCCTTTGTGGCACTTTGTGAAATAGCTGTTACACTGAGTTGCACAAAGAAGACACAGAGTTTCTCAAAGAAAAAATTAAAAGGAAATGGATAATTCAAAATGTTGATATTTAATAACATATTAATTTTTTACTCTTTTTAACACACACAGTAACTGTAAATTAAGCGTTATTGCGAAATTTCAGTTAATATTTTATTCTGCTGATCGGTTAAATACCGACTTAATATCATCGGCCATTCGTTCAGCTATTATTGAATTCCCATATTCACTAATGTGACAAAAGTCTATAAAAACAGGAGTGCTTTCATTTGAAAACATCTCACTAATATCAAAAAAGTTTAGCGACTTATAGTGTAATTCTTCGTGAGTAAACTTACTATTGACCTTTTTTGTAAAATCCTGAATGTAATTTACTTTCTCCGACTCTTGTTGTTCATAATCACTTAATTGTTTTTTATTAAAAATGGAGGGTTGCCAGTAAAAGAGTGTATAAAAACCATATTCTTCAGCTAATGAAAATACGAGCTTAATGTTTTGATTATAAATATCAATAACACCCTGGGTGAGATTTTCAATTTCAGAATCTGAATAATCTGTTTGAATTTGTTTAGGTTTGGTTAATTCAGTAATAAATTGAAACGTTGATAATGTTTTTAAAGATTCAAAAAAGATACGTAATGATTTTTTCTTGCTGGTTAGTGAGTTAAATTCTTGTTCCCGGTTAAATTCATTTTGTGGTATACCGGCTTTTCCCTGTTGGTATGCGCTAAAAACATCATTAACACCATCATAAAAAACAACCAGGGAGGGAATATTATCTTGTTGTAATTGCAGCGAAAGTTCAAAAACTTCTTGTGTATTAACATATCCTGACTCACCGAAATTAATCACTTCCACATTGTATCCTGTCTCAATTAAATTCTTTCCGACAAGGGATGGGATCGTAAACTCATCCCTCACTCCCGTACCCCACAAGGTTGATCCGCCAAACATAAATATTCTTAATAAGGGTTTGGCTTTTATTTGATTTGACTTCTCATAAACTGTTTTTCTCCTTTGGTTTGCATCAACATTTATAAACTCACCACTGAAAGGTTTTCGTCTCCAATAAACATAAGGTTCCCATTCCTCAACATTACATTTATTGAATTCTGAATAATATTCATTAGCCCACTCAACTTTCTCGTAACAATCAGCTTGCAAGCGGGAATCTTCATTCGTATCAAAAATATAATAAGCTTTAAAAAAGATTTCTATCAAAATCAACAGCAACAGAGTTACTCCAATAATCAACCAAATACTTCCAAGATTTTTAAAAAACCGTTTCATTTCATTTTTGTCTATTTAAAATTGGCAAGTCCAAAAATACAAAAGGGCAGGAAACCTGCCCTTAAAATATTCTAAAATCTATTTTTTTTTAATTCCTCTCGATTAATTCACAATAAATTTTCCTTTATATATCTTGCTTCCATTTTCAATCATATACAAATAAACTCCGGAGTCAAAATCCGCCACATTAATATCGAAGGATTGATTACTTTCTATCAATTCATGACCCTGATAAACAATCCTTCCATATGAATCTATGATACTGACATTAACCTCCTGGGTGATGAGACTATGTAAATCGATGAACACCTTTTCTGTAGCAGGATTCGGATAAATGTGATGCCCGGAACTAACTGTTGAAGGATTTACTGAGGTTATATGTTCTTTGTAAGTCATTTCCAAAGCATCAATATACAAAACACTTCCCAATCCATTATAGGCATTTTCATCGCCCAGGTTGTTTGCAGCAAATGCAATATTTACGGTATCAGGCTCAGGTAATGTAAAATAGTCAACCGGGATTTCAAAATATGTATAATCATTAGCCTGCGGAAGCATTATCATGTATTCATCCAGCATTTCACTATGCCCGGTGTTAGGATTAAAATAATACAACGTAAGGCCGGCAACGGCAGTATCCGGACCAACCGGTTCATACTTATAATAACCACTCAGTTTATCAGGAACTGAATCTACCTGCATACCACCTTCCGGTCCTTCATCTCCAAATGTGCCATTGGTGATTGCGGCGAGGGTATCATCCCAGAATGTAAGCGATGATTCCAACCGGATTGCATAATCTCCTTCATAACTATCTGTTGATTTTGTCACCGGGGTTTCGCCAATAGTAAAACTTAATAAATTTGAAGTAAGCCAATCCTCAGGCTCCTCAGAAGAATAATCAGTCCAATCTTCAAAATCACCATTGGGGAAGATTGCATCATCACCGACAAAATAAAGATTGTCAACAGTAAGTGTGCTACCCGGTTCAGGAACGCTGAATATAGTTGAACTTGTAATCCCAATTGCAATGGTATCTGGTGAAATAATTGGAATAAGCCACTGAACCGGAGCAGAAAAAGCTTCATAATTATTTTGAGAGCCGATGAATTGGATAAAACAGATCCCTAACGGCGCTCCGAATAATTTAAACAATACGGCAACATAAGCTGTATCTTGCCCCATTACATTATATTTTGCAAATCCTTTAAGGGAATCCGGCCTTTCGGTAAATGGTAAACCTCCAGCAATCCCTTCATATCCAATGGTGCCGATAAAAGCAGCTCCTGAGATGGGGCCTTCGCTGGTATTGATAGTTTCACATTTAATTGCATAATTGCCTGATATAGCATCAGTTGTTTTAGTAACATTTGGTAATCCCGTTGTGGTGAAACTGGCAAAATTTGTTGTTACATATAAATCAGGCTCCTCATAGAAATCCTGTACAAACCAGTTTTCAAATCCACTGTTGGAAATGGTCTGACCCATTGTTATAGAGAAAATCGGGATTAGCAATAATACTAGGTAAAGTTTTGATTTCATTATCGTAAAGTTTTAAATGGTCAATCTTCTACGTTAAAACAAAGATTTTTGTTTAAAGTTTATTTAAAATTACGCAGAATAAGACATCAATCAGGAAATTATTCATTATCCCAGACAGCGCCATCCTTTGTGTCCCTGATCTTAATATTTAAATTAGCAAGGTTGTCACGAATTAAATCGGAAGTGTTCCAATCCTTGTTTTCCCTTGCCTTTTGCCGAATATTGATGATGGTTTCCATTAAGGCATCAACCAAATTATTGTTGCCCTGAGATCCTTCTTCCTTCAAGCCAAGAATATCAAATATAAAATCATTCATCAACTGTTTTAAAATACTTAAATCTGAGGATGAAATCGTTTCCTTTTTATCGTTGATGGAATTAATGATGCGAACACCCTCAAATAAATGAGAAATTAAAATCGGGCTATTAAAGTCATCATTCACGGCCTCATAACATTTATCTTTTAAGCCCTGAATGTCAGAAGTAGACTTGTCGGAGGTAGTTAAATTATTTAAAGTGTGCAAGGAGGTAAATAATTTTTTCAAGCCCTTTTCTGCTGCTTGCAATGCTTCGTTTGAAAAGTCAAGCGGGCTACGGTAATGCGCCTGCAACATAAAAAACCGAATTGTAATCGGGCTATATACCTGTTCCAGTAAATCATGATTTCCCGTAAAAAAATAATCCAGAGAAACTGCATTCCCCAACGATTTTCCCATTTTCTGGCCATTCAGCGTAATCATATTATTATGCATCCAGTATTTGACAGGCATTTTTTCATTGGCAGCAACTGATTGGGCTATCTCACATTCGTGATGGGGAAACTGAAGATCGAGCCCTCCACCATGTATGTCAAACTGATCTCCAAGGTACTTTGTTCCCATGGTTGAACACTCAAGGTGCCAGCCGGGATATCCTTCACTCCATGGCGACGGCCAGTGCATCAGGTGTTCAGGATCGGCTTTCTTCCAAAGAGCAAAATCAAAATTATTCTTCTTCTCCTCCTGACCTTCCAATTCGCGTGTATAAGCTAACAATTCATCTATATTCCTTCCTGACAGTATTCCATATTTATGTTTAGAGCTGTATTTTTCTAAATCAAAATAGACCGAACCATTCTTCTCATATGCAAAACCGGTATCGAGTATCTTTCTGATCATTTCAATTTGTTCAATAATGTGCCCGGAAGCATGTGGTTCAATACTGGGTCTCAAAACATTAAGCTTATCCATGGCTGCATGATACTGGTTGGTATAATGCTGTACCACCTCCATGGGCTCGATATTATCGAGTTTTGCTTTTTTCCCGATCTTATCCTCTCCTTCATCGGCATCTCCCTCCAAATGGCCTACATCTGTAATATTTCTTACATATCTTACTTTGTAATCCAAATGAAGCAGATACCTGAAAACCATATCAAAAACAATTGCCGGACGTGCATGTCCGAGATGTGCATCGCCATAAACTGTTGGACCACAAACATACATGCCAACAAATGGTGGGCTTATCGGTTCGAATTTTTCTTTTCTTCGACTTAGTGTATTGTATATAAAAAGATTTGGTTCCATTTAATTGCCGGATTATTTTGTGATACAACAATAGAATCCACAAAATTACACAAATGAATTATAATTAATACAGCTCTGAGATTTTTGTTTTTACAAAGTCACTATCCGGATTGATATCAAAAACAACCGATGGTTTTAAGTAATACAAATTTTTATCTTTTCTAAACCGTTCCTCACCACCACCGGTAATATTCAACATTATTATTGCATTCTTATCTATTTTATTCTCTTTTACTGTATTAATCAATGATGCAGTTGCTATGGCAGCAGCCGGATGAATATCTACACCTTCCAGTTTTTCAAACATATTTGCTGCTGCTTCAGCCTCTTCATTGGATGCAATCAAAACTTCTCCTTTTGTATCAACCAAAGCATCATACAATCCTCCAGCTAAGGAATAAGGGGGTTTTCGGTTAGACAGAACTTTGGCGTTGATCTCTTCTACTTGACTACGAGCCAACTCATCATCCAATGGAAGTAATTGCCGGGAGTTTACTTTCCATGCATCGTAAATAGGAGTAAACGGTTTGTTTTGAGAAACCATCAATTTCATTTTCTTGTTTCCAAACCTGCCATCTTGAATCAGTCTTAAATTGGCTTCCCATGCTGCAATGGCACCTGTTCCGCTGCCTACTGCCTGAAAATAGTAATCCGGAATTTGTCCGATGGTAGTCGCTGCAGACAAAACAGTTGTTCCCATTCCATCTCTTCTGGCAACATTTTTAGCACCGCCTTCAGGTATAAACATGTCCATTTCAGCTGCAATATTGGAAAGGTGAATGGCATCAAAATAATCTCCACCTGATTGTGCAACTACCAATTTTACAAAATCGTTCAATGGTTCATCAAACCATAATACATCTAAATTATCTTCAGGGACACATAATAATAGTGGAATATTATTATCCGAACAAACACGTGCAAATGAGCGTGCCGTATTACCCGCAGAAGCCACAACAAGAACCTTTTTCTGATTTGGATCTAATCGGGCACAAACCGAATAAGCCTCAGTTTCTTTAAATGAACAGGTTTTCATCAGAGCCTCTTTTTCCGGCCAATAACCACTAAAAGTGATATACAGGTTTTTTAATCCCAGTTCTTTTGCCAAACCTATACTTAAATATGTTATTGAAGCCGAAGATCCTTCCAACATACGATGAACCGGAAGCCAGTCAGCAAATTTGTAAATACCATATTCATTATCCTTTACATTTAGTTGGGTATTTTTATAAATTGCCCTGATCAACCCGGAATTATCTTCATCAGGAGCTTCCAGCATCCAGCCTGCATCATTAAAAATTTTACCTGAAGAAATGGATTGTAGTCTGTATTCGGTTTTTTTAAATTGTTTTGCCATCATTGTATCTTTCAAAATCAATAGCCGGCAAAATTATAAAAATATTGGTGCTTGAATAAAATTACTTAATAAAAGGTGATCTATTCAGGGGCAGGAACTAAATTTTCAACCGTAAATTCATCATCGGAAAGATCCTGATCAAAAATAACATTTGTAAAAACTATTTTCGTGCTATGTTCTTTCTTTAAATTGGTCATAGTTACTTCTCCGGCGTTCCAATAGTTACCTGTTTTTTGATATTTGTATGTTGCCTCTTTTATCTTTTGATTTCCTTTGTTGAAATACTCCATTGTTACGGGATAATAATTTTCCTTATCAATATTTAATATGATTTTTGAGTATTTTGTCTTTTCAGATTTAGGAATTAATTCGAGTTCATAAGTATCTTCGTTTGTATTAAGCATCGTTGGGGTATACTTTTCAGAATAGGATTTCGACTCCATATCTTCGTAAGAAAAATCAGTTCCTGTAAAAGCCTGGCTTTTCGCTAAAAGAGATATTTTTTTTGGTTTTTTAAAAGCCGGCATGTACAACCACATAATATTATCAGGTAGAGATAGTGTTGCAATTCCTGCCTGTGATTCGGGCTGCGTATACCGGTACAATCTTTTGTCCCTACCTTTTTGTTTCATTTCGGCCTCCCGAACTTTTTCCTTCCCCGATTTATTGGTCAATATAATTTTAACTGTACCTTGTTTATCTTTAGGGGCCAGCATTAAATTATCCATTTCCTGAAGAAGGGTAACCGCATCCTGTGCATTTAATGAGAAATTTTCTGTAAAAAAGATAACAGAAATTATTAAGATTGATAACTTTAAGATTTTCATATTACAACGTTAAAAACTTTTATGAACGAATTATTTTTTCCTGTTTTCCAGAATCAGGATTACGGGCAATAAGGTTAAAGCGCCCAAGCTTGATCCTACCATACTTAACGCAATTAACAAGCCAAAATGCTGTAAAGGAACCATCTCTGAAAACAATAGTACGAGAAATCCTCCTGAAACTGAAAAGACATTGATCACAATTGCCCTGCCGCTGATCATAATTGTATCTTCAATTGCTTTATTTAAATCTCTGCTTATTTTGAAAGAATAATTAAAATAGGAGATCACATGAATGGAATAATCAATTCCGATACCAAGTGCAACACTGGCAACCAGCACAGTTGCTATGTTCAGCGAAATACCTGCATAACCCATTACCCCAAAAAGAATAACGATAGCCACAATAATCGGTAACGTTGCATAAATACCTTTTGGTAAGGAACGCATTATTAAACCAACCAGGATAATAACAAAGAATATGGCGATTGATAAACTTCCCATCTGACTCTTAAGTAAACTTTTGTCCATCGTGACATCAACAAAAGGCATACCTGTTATTTGAATATTACAATCCTCCGATGAATGATTCTGGATAAATGCATTCATATAATTAGCAAATATTTTTTTTGCTTTATTGTCGGGTGATACAAATTTAGAAAGTATGATGCCCTCATCAAGCTCATCGGTAACAAACCTTGACATAATATCATTTCCGTCTAATAAAAACCACAATTGCTCTATTTTATCCCTTTCGTCAGGAATCTTATACCCCTCTCCCATAACATTATTTATCTCTGCAATAAGATCTGCCACTGATTGGGTTGAAACAACATCGGGACTTTTTTCCATGTACTTCTCTGTTTCAATCATCAGTTTTAACACCTCGGGGCTTTGCATGTCTCCCCTAAAAAGTACATAAATTGGTTTTGAGCCTCCAAATTTATTGATCATGATGTTTTCAGCTGCGCGTGTGGGGTTGTCTTTTTTAAAGTATTCCTGGATGTCCACACTGCGTTCAATAAGGAAAATACCTCCAATGCTTATTAAAATCAAAACACTCCAGGCAGTTAAAATATATTTGGGATGCTTATGCAATAAGTTAGTTAAGGGAATCAATAGATAAATAGATAAGACAGACTTTTCTTGCTCTTTGTTTTTATCTTTCTTCTTAACTTTTTTCAACGATAATGAAGAAATAATTGCCGGCACAAAAAACAGAGATAATAAACATGTAAATAATGTTCCAAGTGCAGTAAAGATTCCAAAATCTTTGATAATGGTGAGATACGCTCCAAAAATAAAAGAGATGAATCCAATTATCGTAGTGATGGCTGCTAAAAATACAGGAATAATGATGTATGTCAATGCAAGGAAAATGGCTCTTTTTCCATCTGTTTCCCTGTAGTAGTTTATTTTGTTCAAAACGTGAATGGAGTAAGCGCTTCCAACCGCCAATAGAATGATAGGAATATTATTGGAGATCATTGACATTTCATATCCGAAAAGAACCATAATCCCCAATGTCCAGATAATGGCTATTGCTGCTGTAAGCAATGGAAGAATAACTCCTCTCTTTGAATTAAAACTGAGGTAAAGGACAATCGCAATTAATATAAATGCTACCGGAATCAGCCTTAATAAATCTGAATACATCAATTCTGAAATGTAGGTGACCAGCATGGGAGAACCGATATAGTATAGCTTTTCCGGCAGATTAAGAGATTCTGCTTTTTCCCTGATTGAATTGGCCACACTCTTTATATCTGCCTCATCCTGTATAGTAAATATAATCAGAGTTGCTGTTCCATCTTCAGAAACAATAGAACCTCTATACAGGTCTTTTGAGAAAACCCTTTGTTTCAGCTTGTCTAACTCCTCAGGCGTGTCAGGTAAATCCCACTCATCAACAAGCTTTCCAATTTCAATTCCATAATCATCACCTTTTATATCAATAATATCAGTCAGGCTGGAAACGGAAGAAATTCCATCCATCATTCTTATCGAATCGGTAAGCTGCTGGACATGTTGCAATACTTCTGTTTTGAAAATATTGTCTGTTTCCAGAATGATCATACCCATATCATTACCACCAAACTTACTTCCTATCTCTTTAAAAAGAGCTGCATCGGGATCATCATCGGGTAGGGCGCTAATTACATCGGAATTAATTCTAAGGTCTTTGATCTGATATCCGAGAAAAGCAGTTAATAAAATAACTGCTATTATGGTTACCCACCTGTATTTAAATATGGATTGGGCTAATTTGTCCATTCATTTAAAATTTTAGGCAAAATAAAGTCTTTTTTTACTTTAAACAATTAAAACACCTAAAAAATCTAAGTTCTTTTTATGATAAACATTAAATTGAATATTTTTGACATCTGTAAAAAAGCAATTGCTGTATTGATTTTGGAAGCAATAAAATAGATATAATAATGGACAGGGAACTTCTCATAAAACTTGTAACTGATAAAATGCCATACGGCAAATTCAAAGGCCGGATTTTATGTGATCTGCCCGAACCTTATTTGGTTTGGTATCATTCAAAAGGATTTCCTCCAGGTAAATTAGGTGTGTTACTAAATACGCTTTATGAAATTAAATTGAACGGTTTGGAATATTTGCTGGAACCTTTGCGAAAATAATTCAAATTGTTGTTCTCTCCAACCTATCTTTCCACCTCCTCCAATCAGGCATCATCTGCTCCTGGAGTTCATAGAATTCTTTACCGTGATGAGGATGTATCAAATGACAGAGTTCATGAATAATCACATAGTCGATACATTTCACCGGAGTTTTGATCAGTTCAGGATTCAGGATCAGATTTTTTGTCGAAGTCAGACTGCCCCATCTTCTTTTCATTCTTTTGATTGAAAGTGGAGGTTCATTAATTCCGAAATTTCCAAAAGCCTGAATATTCTTCTTTAAATGTTTGATAAAGATGGCTTCAGTATGGGATTTGTACCAACCGGCCAATACTGCTTGGGCTTTCGAATTTCCTTTTAGGAATACCAACAATCCACCACCTTTTAATTTCACCTCACTTTTATCTGACTTCTTAACTTTCAATACATACCTCCTGCCCAGATATAGATGCGTTTCACCTGATACATATTCCCGTTTGGGTGTTCTGGGAAGAAAGGATTCAAAGAATTGAATCTGCTTAATGATCCATGAGCCTCTTTTGATGACCTTATCTTCAATGCTTTTCAAAGAAGCATCAATAGGAGCAATTACCTTTACCAAAAGATCAGGATGAACTTCAATAGCCAATGTCTTCCTCTTCGACCTGGATAGGGTAAAGTTGATTTTCGTTTTACCGTATTGAACTGAGCGCTCCATTAATAGTTATTTATTGCCACCTTCATGCATTTGGGCAATATCCGGTCAATGTCATTAAAATTCATTTCATATCCGAAATCATTACGGTGCTCATAAAGATAATCCTCAATGGCATTTTCCATTTGCTTTTGCACATCCATGTTCTTCTTCCAATCACGAATTACCAGCCCTTCAATAATTGAAGAAATATCCTTTCCTGCTTGTGCCAACCTTTCATTGTATTTTCCAGTTTCATCCTTACCCGGTTTTTCTTCAATGATAGTTTTCACGGCGCCAAAAAATGCCCTTGCTTTGGTATCTTCTTTCACACTGTCAGGAATCCCTTCCTGATGGCCGGTTGAAAAGTTCTTTTGAATGCCCATGATGTGTTCAAGGTATTGCTTTTCATCCATCCGGCCTTCATTAAATAAGCGAATTGTTTCTTCAATCAATTCCGAAAACTTTCTGTAGAAAGCTTCATCTTTCTCCATATTCTCCGTGATGGTTTTTTTCATGGCATGTGCAATCTGATCTGCTACAGAAGCAGGAGTTTTGCCTGTATTCAATAGTTCTTCTTGACGAAGTTCTTTATCAAATACATTCACGGTCTTTGTCACTTTTTCAACCTCCTCAGCCTGAATATGGGTATCTAACAATTTCCTCACACGCGATTCATATTCCTTATAGCTAATAACTTCCGCATAACGCTGTTGAACACTAATACGTAACGATTGGAAGAATTTCAGTTCTTTTTTATAGAACTCAATTTTATAATCATCAAACATTTCGTAATACTCATCTGTTGCAAGAGCTGTCTGGAGTGTCCGTGCATATACCGAAAGTGCTTCATAATATTTATCCCGGATATCTTTATCCGCAATATGACGTTCAAGGGCTTCAATATCCTTCCTGTTTACATCATCAAATACTGACCACACTTCCGCATGACGAATTGGGACTTTCTTAATTTCTTCCCTCACATCTGTAACAGTCAAAGTCAGATCATCTTCCTCGTATCCCTCTAATGCACTATATTCGGATAGCGCTTCGTCCAGCTTGCCTAATATTCCAACATAATCAATAATATATCCGAATTCTTTTCCTTCAAAAACACGGTTCACCCTGGCAATGGCTTGTAGCAAACCATGTTCTCTTAATGGTTTTGCCAGATATAATACAGTATTTCGTGGAGCATCAAATCCGACCAATAGTTTAGCCACAACAATAATAAGCTCCACTTCATTATCATCATCCTTAAATTTAGAAATGATGTAATCCTCGTATTCACCCTGTGAATGGTATTTTTCGAGGATCTTTTTCCAGTACTTCATCCCTTCTCCCTTTGGGTCATCCCATACATCATCATGATCTTGTCGTGAATCCGGTGGTGTGAATATAACTGCCGTATTGATCTTTAAATCAGGAGTGGTTTGCCCTTCAAAATATTTTTGATATCGAATAGCAGTTTCAATCTTGGGTACGGCAAGTTGTGCTTTAAATCCGGTACCCTGCCAGCTTTTGGTAAAATGTTTTGATATGTCGTAAGCGATCTCTTCAACAACTTGATGCGATTCATAAATCTGTGAAATCGTAGAGAACTTTTTCTTAAGGTCCTTGGTAGCATATTCAGATAGTGGTTCGGCCAAACGGTCAAATCCTTTATCAATTTGATATTTATTGATATCCAGTTTTGCAGCCCTGCCTTCATAAAGCAAAGGGACAACGGCTTTATCAGCCACCGCCTGGTCAATTGTATAGGTATGAATGAAACCACCAAACTTACGTGCTGTACTTTTTTCTTTTTTCATTAAAGGTGTACCGGTAAATCCAATGTAGCACGCATTGGGAAGCATTTTCTTCATTTTGGCATGTGCTACACCAAACTGCCCACGATGACTTTCATCCACCAGTACAAACAGATTAGTTGAATCATCCTGGAAATCTTTTCTGTTGAGCGCAGATTCAAACTTATCAATGACCGTGGTAACAATTTCATTACCCTTGTCTTGGATCAGGCTAATAAGGTGACTGCCTGTTCGTGCCTTGCGTACATTTTTACCACAATTGTTAAAGGTCTTAAATATTTGTTTATCGAGGTTTATCCTGTCGGTAACGATTACCACCCTTTGGTTTTGTATTGCCTTATCCAGCGTCAGTGCTTTGGAGAGCATAACCATCGTTAAGGATTTACCACTTCCTTGCGTATGCCAAATTACACCTCCTCGTCTTTTACCATCACATTCAAATTGCCTTACCCTTTTTAGCGTATCCTGCACAGCAAAATATTGTTGGTATCGTGCGACCTTTTTGTCAGGGCCATCAAATACAACATATTTGTAAACCAATTCCATCAACCGTTCCGGCCTGCATAAAGAGTACAAGGAACAATCCTGGACCGTAGGCAGGCGATCTTCAGCTTCCACCCCATTAATTTCTTTCCTTATGATCTTATCAACTTCATTTTCTATTTTTTCTTTCCATACCGACCAGAATTTCGCTCCAATTCCTGTAACAGCAAACTTCACCTCATTGGGTTGTACCGATAGCAACAATTGAGCATAGTGGAACAAGCGCGGAATACCTTCGCTCTTGGTCTGGTTGCGAATATGCTGCGAGATACCTTCATCCACAGACAGGTTCTTATCTCTCCGTTTGTTTTCAATAACAACGAAAGGAATGCCGTTAACAAAAAGGACAATATCAGGCATTCGTGTATCTTTTGGCCCCTCCACTACAAACTCTTCTGTGATATGAAAAACATTATTCTCCAGGTTTACCCAATCAATATATTTTATGGTAAAGCTTTTTTGATCACCATATACATTTTCGGTGTAGCTTTTTCCTAATGTGAGGAGGTCGTAAATTTTCTCATTAGTTTTTACCAAACCCTCATCCGGTACATTTTTCAAGGCATTAACAGCTGCCCTGATATTGCTGGCCGAAAACTTAAATGATTCACCTTTGAATTCAAAGGAATTGATCTTTTTAAGTTGCTTAAACAGGATATCTTCCAAAATGACATT
>JAUVJI010000207.1 GCA_030596605.1 Bacteroidales bacterium | reverse complement strand
TGTTGGTGTGTCCGGTAAGGCATTGATAGTCACTGTAACCTGTAAGCGGTTTGCACTTTCGCATCCTGTTGCAGTAAATTTTGAACCGGCATAGGCCGTATAAATTCCTACTGCACTACCTGATGGGGCTGTTGTGACATTTCCACCACTGGAAGCATCATACCAAACTATTACATCACCGGTTACTAATGTTGCTGTACCGGTGTAGGTGTTGCCATCATAACAAACAGTTACATCAGTTCCTGTTGGTGTGTCCGGTACGGCATTGATAGTCAATGTAACCAATGTACGGGTTGCACTAACACATCCAGTTGCAATAACCCTTGCTTCAGCATAAGCTTGATATGTTCCAACAGCACTATTCGATGGTGCACTTGAGGTAGTTGTTCCGGAAGCAGCAGCATACCAATCAACTGTTTCAAATGTACCTACACTAGCAGAAGCGGTGTGGGTACTGTTATCAAAGCAAACAGTTAGATCACCAGCAGTAGGTGCGCTTGGTAGTGCATTCACTGTCCATGAATAAGTATTTACAGTTGACATACAGCCCCTGCCTTGAGGATCGGCCCTATATGCCTGTATATCCACTGAACTAACACCCGTGGTTGTTGAAATGTTAGTTCCCGGATTATAGGTTAGCCATGCACCTCCGTTTGTCCGGTATTCATATATGTCAGCACAACTTGTTACCCCACCGCTTCCAGCTGAGGCTATTGCGGCAGAAACATTAGTTCCTGCACAAACAGCAGCCGAGTTTGGTGTTTTTGTCATGGTTGGTGGTGTTGGCTGTGCAACCACGTTGGCTGTAAAATTCACCCACGGCGTCCCATCAGTAGCATCATAAGCCGTATAGGATGTATTACCCAATACAGGAGTTACAGCACTAAAATTAATCGTTCCACCGTTACCTGACATTGACCGTATTATAGCCTTTGAACCGGCTTGAGCAATATTGTAAGTATGCGTGGCATCAGTGTTAGTAATAGAAATAACAAAAGAGCCTCCCAAACACAAATCAATTTGGTTGGAGCCATCCCATGTTGGGTCAGAACTTACAACTTCTGTCGGCTGTCCAAACACATTAACAGCCATAAAAGCCATTAGCGCAATAAACAATGTAAATTTTTTCATGATGTAAAATTTTAATTTATAATTAGTTATTAAATATAGTATTTCATTGGCAAAAGGTAAATTTTATTAAGGTGATCGATTATAAAAAAGCCGGAGACGTTCCCGAAATCATTTGTGATGGAATTTTCAGGTTGATCAGATATAAAATAACTAATCAGGTCGATGTTAACTTGAGGATCCGATACAGTGTAAAATTGTTGATAATATGTATCGGTTATCACTTGCAGTGATCCCAGGAACAAATTACCGGCTATATTTTTAGTTGAATAATATTTAATATTGAATTTGCTTTTCATTTCATATATTCTCTTCAAATAAAATGGCATTGAAATCTGCTTTCTTTCACATTGGTTAATATCAAATTGTTTTAAGATTTTTGGTTAAATTGGTTTTAAGTTCTGATAGTTTCAAAGGTTCATGGATGACAGTATAATTAACCTTATGAAAAATTGAAATTACATCGTCAAAAGCTTTGTTTGCAATTACTACCACCCGTATGTTTGGATGGTTATCATTAATGTATTTTAGAATGACTGCATCATTCAGATTTTTCAGGCTGATCACGGCTTTGTCAATGGAATAATTACTCAGGTTTGAAATTGATTCGGTAGTACTGTGGGAAATGTAAACTTTGTTTCCATTATCTTCGGTGAATTCTTTAATTTCATTATCAGTAGACGATTCTTTGGTCTGTATCAATATGTTCATATTTGGTTGATTTAAGGTGACCTTAGAAAAGAAATAGGTTATTCAAAATCTATGCCTATAATGAATGCCCTGATATACAATAAATTAGTATATAGCAAGCTAAGAATATATGACCGTTAAAAAACAGCATCCAAATACTTAAATCAATGCTGTTCGCTACAATACTTATAAATTGATAGATCTATAGGATGGTTGCCCGGAATCGGGCAAATGACCGCAAATGGGCATTTTTCATTAACAGTGAATTGTTAATAACCCAAAATGATAAAAAATCTTATTTTTTGATTGAAATATTATACTTCTTTAATTTCCTGTCGAGGGCCTGGCGTGAAATATTGAGTAAATCTGCAGCTTTCGATTTATTGTTTCCGGCAATATTTAATGCCCTTTTTATTGATTGTTTTTCCTGATCTCCCAGGTTGAATGAGCCTGATTTTTCATTTTCTGGTTTTTCAGAAGATTGGAAAAAATATTTTAGTCCATGAAACCTATTTTCGGTTAGTATTTTCTCATCGCAAAGAATGATTGCTCTTTCGATGAGATTCATTAATTCCCTTACATTTCCTTCAAAATCATAATTTAATAATTTTGATGATATAGATTTTTCAACTTTTAAAATGGGCTTTCCATACTTCTTAATAAATGTTTTCACAAAATGGTCAAACAACACGGGGATATCCTCTTTTCTTTCTCTCAAGGGCGGTATGTCAATCCTGAAAAGATTGAGTCTGTGAAACAGATCAGCCCTGAAAAGTTTTTGTTTAACCATACCTTCCAGGTTTTGATTGGTGGCCGTAACTATTCTTATGTCGACTTTTTTTTCATTGTAATCTCCCAACCTTGAAATTTTTTTCTCTTCAATCACCCTTAGCAGCTTAGTTTGCATGCTGAGTTTCATATCGCCAATTTCATCCAGGAAAAGTGTCCCTTTATCTGCAATTTCCATTATTCCTTTCTGATCCTGTCTGGCATCAGTATATGAGCCTTTTATATGTCCGAAAAATTCATTTTCGAATAGTTCCTCCGGAATGGTTGAACAATTAACCGGAATAAATCGATTCTCTTTCCTTTTACTCAATAAATGAATGGCTTTGGCTACCAGTTCTTTTCCTGTACCACTTTCTCCTGTTATCAAAACGGTTGTATCAGGTACCCCAGCAATTTTTTGAATAAGATTTCGGATTTCTGAAATGGCTTTGCTTTTTCCGATAATATTGTAGTTTTCATCAAATGTATCATCAAGTACTCCCTTACTTTCACTTTCCTTCCTGATTGTTTGATATTTGTTAATTCGTTCTATGGATTCTTTAACTTCATTTAGTTTGAACGGCTTATTTAGAAAATCCACAGCTCCATAACGCATAGCCTGAATTACATTTGACATTTCTCCATATCCTGTCATCATGATGACGCCCAGATAGGGATATTGTTGATTTATTTTTTTTAGAAAAGTTATCCCATCCATTTCTGGTAAACGGATGTCAAGCAAGGCAATATCAATTACCTTCGACTCAAGGAGATCATTTGCTGTAGATGGATTACCGGCTGAATAAACATGGTATCCTTCATTTTCAAGAAATTCGCTTACTTCTGTTCTGAATCCCTCTTCATCATCCAGCACGAGAACGCATTGATTCTTTTTCATATTCTGTAAAATGGCAAAGACTGAAGTTTTGATAAAAAAACAAATTTAATCTTTTTCCGGGAATCGCGGAAAAAAAATATTAATTTTTGTATATTCTT
The DNA here is from genome assembly GCA_030596605.1 of Bacteroidales bacterium. GTDB lineage: Bacteria > Bacteroidota > Bacteroidia > Bacteroidales > JAADJA01 > JAADJA01. The sequence continues at coordinate 3,076 of JAUVJI010000207.1, read as the reverse complement.
CTTTACTGCTTCTCACCTGAATCTCCCCATGCATATTTTTTATAATGCCATAAGCAATGGAGAGACCGAGACCTGTACCAAAGCCCTCGGGCTTGGTGGTAAAAAACGGATCAAATATCTTGGATAAAATATGTGCATCTATCCCTGTACCATTGTCCTCAATCATTAAAATTACATTTTTATCAGAGGAATCTGATCGAATAATAATCTCTTTTGTATAATCGGTTTCATTACTGTAAGTAGCTTTATCTTCTATGGCATATTTGGCATTGGCAAGCAGATTTAAAATCACCTGTTCTATCTGCATGTTACTGCCTATAGTAAAACCAATGTTATTTTTTAAATCCAGCTTGATATTAATGTTGTGATTACTATATTGGGTGCCAATTAATGACAATGCTTTATTGACTACTTTGTTAAGATTTATCTTTTCCATAACCAAGGAATCCTGATCTCTTGAAAAGGCCCGTATATGGTCAATGATTTGCCTTATCCTTTTAATATTGTCTTCGATGGAATTGAATTTATTATGGAGGTAATTAGGTGTGGTTGTTTTTGAAAGAATTTTCATCTGCAAATTTTCGAATGATAAAGACATGATACCAAGAGGCTGATTGATTTCGTGGGCAATTCCGGCTGCCAGTTCCCCAAGCGATTCAAGTTTGGATTTTTGAACCATATACTGTTGTTGATGCCGCTGTTCTTTAAGAGCATTTTTTATTTTCTTTTCCAAATTCCGGTTAATTAATTTTATTTCCTCATGAGCTTCCAAAAGTTTTAATTGGATCTTTTTCTTTTCTGAAATATTCTCAGTTATTCCATCAAGTCGTATCAAATTACCATCTTTATCAAAAATGGCTTTCACATTCATTGAGGCCCAGAAAACAGACTTGTCTTTTCTAACAAATTGCACTTCTTCATTATTTATATGGTCTTTTTGTTTAAGGATTTTGATTACTTCACTTCTTTTATTCTTATCATAGTATAGGTCTAAAGCCGAAACTTTGAGCATTTCTTCCCCTGAATCATATCCAAGCATGTTTATTACAGCCTTGTTAGCATACAGGAATTTACCTGCCGGGTCAGTCATCCACATACCAAAAGGAATATTTGACTGTATGTCTCTATATCTTTGCTCGCTCTTTTGTAATTCGATTTCTTTTTCCTTTAATTCTGTTATATCATGAATTATGCCCTGAATATATTTTTTATCATTTAAATCTAATAATGAAGCATTGATAATTCTGTAGCGTATTTCACCATTTTTTTTCTTATGTTTTGTCTGAAATGAAATTTTGCCTTTTGAGAGTAATTGCTTAATAAGTTCTCCTCTCTCGCTTCTGTCTTTATATATTACAAAATCGCCGTATTTGAAGTTTTTAAATTCTGCATATGTGTAACCCAGATCCCTATATGCTTTTTTGTTCACCTCAACCAATTCCAGAGTTTCTGCATCATATAGTACAATTCCATCCTGTGCATTTTCAAAAATACTCCTATACTTATTCTCTGAATCGACTAATGCTATTTTTGTTCGTTTATGAAATTCTATTTCTTTAATAAGTTTAAGGTTGGCATCATTTAATTCTTTAGTTCGCTGACCGACTTTTAGTTCAAGCTCTTTTTGATACATTTTAAGTTCATCCTGAGTTTGGGCATAAACTATTAAACTGACCAACCTATGTGTTATAAATTCCACATCTGATTTTTCCTGTACTGTAATTCTATCATATTTTCTGGATCCCAGATTAATACATCCTACAAGTTCATCGGTTTCAGAATTTATGAGGGGAATAACAGCTATTAATTGTAAACCTTTTTCCCTGATTTGGATTCTGTTTTTCTTAGATATTTTCTGGTAGTTACCATAAACCGGCTTTTTCTCTAATACTATCTTCATTTGTGGAGAATTTTTATTATATTTTAATACCGACTGTGTAAAATTTGCTGAAATACCGGAGGAGGTAACCAATTCTAATTCTTCTTTCTCCTTGTCATAGAGATATATCGCCCCACTATCTATCCATTCCAGTTCTATTATGTGATTCAGGATATTTTTCAGAGTAAATATTATTCCCTTCTTAAGTGAAGCCAGATAATCAATGGTGTTTTGAATTTTTATTAGCTTTCCCGTTCTTTTTATCTCTGTGATATCTATAACAGTGCTAATAATCCCGGATTTATTTGAATGTGCTATTTTATATTTATTTTTATGTAAAATTAAATTCCTGATAGAGCCATCAAAATTTGGAAATTTGATTTCTGTTATCCGCTTTTTCCCGGATTTGATTATTTCTGTATCTAATTTATTAATCTTGTCTGCAAATTCCTTTGGGGCAATATTGTATATTGTTTTACCTATAATATCTTCTTTTTTAGCAGACTGAAACTCTTCAAATGCTTTATTACATCCGAGGTACTCCCCTTTTTCGTTTTTATAATATACCGGATTTGGAATAGTATCAATCAGGTTTTCAAGAAAAAGATTATTTTCCCTTAATTGATTTGCTTGTATTTGTAAATTAGCCTTGGCTTTAACATTTTCATCAATTTCCTTAACTATCTGTTGCGTGCGTTGTTTAACCTGTTTTTCTAAATTCTCATTTATTTTATCTAATTCCCTGTCCTTATTCTGCAAGTTATAATAGCTTTTTTTTAATTTATCCCGTGCATTCTGCAATTCATTTTTCTGAAGGTCAAGCTCTAAAAAAGTTTTAATCTTACTGAACAGAATAAATTTATTTACCGGTTTTGATAAATAATCAACCGCACCGGCTTTATATCCCTCAAACACACTTTGGTCATCAATACTTATTCCTGTGATAAAAATTATGGGTGTTTGTTTGTTTAATTTTGAGTTGCGAACATCCCTCGCTAATTCAAATCCGCTCTTTTCCGGTATGTTTACATACAATAGAATTATTGCATAAGAATTCTTGTTTATCAGTTCTATTGCGTCCCTGGCATTATATGAAAAATAATATTTTGCTTGTATTTCTTTGCTCAGTATAGCTCTAAATTGTTTAAGGTAGAGCTGGTCATCATCAACGATTAATATTTTTGGAATATATTTTTT
>JAUVJI010000138.1 GCA_030596605.1 Bacteroidales bacterium | reverse complement strand
TTGCCGCTTTATTTATTGTTTCTCCTTTTTTAATAGCAGTTATTACAACTTCATCCATTATCTGTATTTTTTCTTCCATTTCAATATGTAATACAAGTTCTTTCCCTGATGATAGATTTAAATTGCTTAAAATAACTGTGTTAAATCCAATATAACTGATCTGTAAACTTATTCTGCCGATAGGAATGTTTTCAAGCAGAAAATACCCGTTGTTATCTGCAATTGTTGCCTTAACAGGATTCGATTCAAGTAATATTACCGTAGCTCCCGGTAGTGTTGCCTGTGTTTGTTTTTCAATTATTTGTCCTCTAACCGACTGCGTAATATTTTGTGCATTTATATTGGATGCAATAATTAATATTAAACTGATAAGAAGTAATTTTGAATTTTTCATAGTTATAATGCTAAAATAATTGAATGCTTTAATTATTAAAAGATTAAGTGTTATTTGTTATTCCACCCTTCCATTCCCGCAGTGGCGGGATTTCGCTCCGCTCAACATTCCTCCCTGGTTTACAAATCATATATTTTTTATGCTCTTTCTCAATTTCCCAACATCCTGATTTTTCAACTTTTTCTTTTGATTTGTTTCTTGGCTGATGCCCGTCTTCGAGAATTAAAGTACAATCACATTTCCCGATTCTGTTCAATTCGGCTAAAAAACTTTTATAATCTTTCACCATATGAAACATATCAAGCGCGTAAATTAAATCGGCAGTATTATCTGATATTTCAACTTTATTTCCATCTGTTTGAAGTGTTTTTACATTACAAAGTTTCTGTTTCGTAATTAATTTCTTTACTGATTTAATTGCCAATTCATGAATATCAACAGCATAAACCAACCCTTCATTACCAACTAATCCGGATGCCCTATTAATGTGCATTCCCGGACCGCAACCATAATCAATAACAACACTTCCCTTTTCTATTCCAAATTTGTCAATACATCTATCCATTGGTTTAAAAAAATTACGAATTATAAATATCAAGGCCATTATTCTAAATGCAACATTTGGCATTTTATCAACTTCGCTTCCGTATTTGATTTTTTTCATTGTCTTAATATTTAATACTGATGCAAATAAACATGATTATACATGTTCAAATGAAATATAATATGGGAAGCGAAGAAAAAAGGCGGGTGAATGTAGAATATGAAATTTTAATGCTTTAATTTGTCTTGAAAAACAAAATTTCCTATCTGGTTTGTATAATCGTTTTGTTATCTAATTTCTGCCGTAATTTATTGCCTGGCCATTTAAACACTTAATTATTAAACCCCACGTACTGTTCCATCATAACCTGCAATATGGCTTTCCCCTGTTTTAACAATCGCTCGTTTTCCATAGCCTGTAAATCAGGGTTCCTGATGATGATGGTTTGTCCCAGGTTCTGATCCCACACCAGTGTTTGATCAGGGGTTATATATCCAAATCCTTCGTTGAAAGTGTAATAGGCAAAGTGATAATGCGTTGGGTTAAATAAATTTTTGCTCCAGAAAAAATCATCATGTGGTATATCCAACTGGTTTAATAAAGTGGCAGGTATGTCAATCTGTGATCCGTATGCTTCGCTTATTGTTCCTCTATATTCTTCTTTTAATACTTCGCCATAAAACAAACAGGGAATGAAATGACGCTCCGGCTCATTGTACTTTCGCCTTTGCGGTAAACTATGAGCATGATCGGCAATGATAATAAACAAGGTGCGTTTATACCATGGTTGTTCTTGCGCTTTTTCTATGAATGTACCAAGGCACTGATCGGTATAATATACTGTATTGCGAAATTTATTGGGTAAGCCCTTGTGGGGGAATATATGCTCAATATCTGCATCGTAAGGTTCATGACTGGTGAGGGTGATCATCATGGAGATAAAAGGTTCCTGCCGGTTTTCGGAATCTTCCAGAAAAAAACGGAATAACTCCTCGTCGTAGGCTCCCCACACAGTTTTCTTTTTATATTCAAAATCTTCCCGTCCGATAATTCTTTCAAAACTCGCCGTTTGAAGATAGGTTATGGTGTTGGCAAAATCAAGGGAACTTCCATAATAAAAAGACGAAGAATAACTATGATCGACCAGGATGCTAACCATACCGGGAAGGGATTCAAACTTGCCAAATTTTCGCACAATGGTTGTTTTGGGTTGGGCCGGAAATCCACCGTTATATGCTATTAATCCCTGCTCGGTACGAAATCCATTAGCATACATGTTTTTGAGCAACAATCCATCTTTGCACAATGAATTAAATGAAGGGGTAAGTCCTGCCTCACCTCCAAGTGGTTCAATAATGTCATTGGTCCAACTTTCCAGCATAATGAATACGATATTCGGGCGGTTGTGCTTTAGTATTTTAACAGTGGTATCCTTCTGTGCCCGGTTTAATTGTTCAACAATTATTTGTGCTTCCTTAAGCGGCATGAAGGAATAAGGGTTTTTTAAATATTGATCAGGAGAAGCCAGCAGGTTTATCATGTTCCAGTTTCCATTTGTAGAAGCTAAATTCAGCACATTGTGCTTTGAGTAGTATGTCCGGTTTTTAGCAATGGGATAGGTATAAAGACCTCCGCGCACACCGACACCTAACAGGCTCAGAAGAAGTATCGGAACAATAATTTTTTGAGCCAGGCTTAAGTTAAAGTCCAGATTATTATGTATAAATTTTTTAAATACCCAAACGCATAAAATTGAAACCAAGAGGAAAGCAGTTATCAAAGCAACAATTGGTGATGAACCCATGGTACCTATGGCTTCTTTTGGATAGTTAAGATATGACAGGGCTTTCCCATTTATTTTGCTACCCCAGGAAAGAGATAGGCCAATATCAACCACATTGATAAACGAGCTTAAAAGAATTAGTATAACACTGAAATAGAAAACTATTTTTTGGGTCATTTTGCTTTGGAATCCGGTAAGGGACAACATCAGCGCAGGAACTAACATGAAATAACAGGCTGATGAAATATCCATAGACAATGCCGACCAATTACCCCATAAAATTTCACTCATTGGAATTTCCACAATTTGTTTGAAATGAAAAAGTAAAAACACCTGTCTGTGAACAAAGAATAGAATAATCCAGAAGCCAAACAGCTTCAGTGTGTATTGTATCAAATTCTTCATAAATTGTTTTGCTGTAGCTTCAAAAATAGTATTATTTGAGCAATAATACCGATTGTTATTTGGATTCCACCCATATCTGCTTTAATCGTCCCTCGGTTAAAGATTATGATCAATTATTGTATAGATGATTTAACATCTTCAAGTGAGGACACCTGAAGCCAAGATTATTGAAATACACTCAAACCCAAACACGCATCATTTTATCCTTGCGGCTCCCAACGTTTTTTGCGGCTATCCCACCGAAATATGTAGGCATTGCCAGTTTGGATTTTATATACAGCAAATCTTGAATTCCGTTCCCGGTAACGGAGATAGACATGCTGGTCTTCTTCAAAGACATATTTGCCTGAGTGTTCTGATTGGAGGTAAAAATCTTTCCAGTGCCTGTTATCAAAACTTAACTGAAACCGGAATTCCCTTTCCGATGGATTTTTTATGACCACCGTAAAATTGTTAACGATTTCATGATTAACAGCCGGTTTATTGGCAATATCATTTTCTGAATAAGGAAGGATGGAAGGAGACTCCAATCGCAGAGGTTCAATATTAAATTTAGTCTTGTAATAATTCCCTTTCTGGCCGAGCATCCTTTTACCAGGACCGGCGGTTTCGGCAATCAGGTAATCCCTGTGCTTGTATTTTATATAAGTATCCCCTTTTCGCGGATTGTCTTGAATAGCCGATAGCACATGGTCAGCCTGGTTAAGAAAAATGATATCCTCAGCAGGAATGAGGTAAATGAGAATCCCGGCAAAAAGCAGTACCTTAGAATCGCAATCACCATATCCATCCAGTAAAAGTTTGGGTGGCTGACTGACGCCTCCGTAATGTTTATTTTTATCAGAATAGGTTGGAATTCCGTATGGAATATCCTGAACGAAGCGGATGGCCATTTCAATGCGGTCGCGACGTGTATCCCGGCCATAATCAGCCAGTGACTCAACTATCATTTTAGCTATAGGCTGGCAAAAGCTTTCAGAATAATATTCCAAAACAGCGCTTTTATCCACTTCAATCACGTTGTCGTTCAGCAGGAATAACCCTTCCTTCATCTCCTTCCTCCTGATCCCCAGATTATACTCTGTACCGACATAAGGTTCAAACAACCAAAGTGGAACACCAAATTTTGCTATTCTGCTTTGAGTGTAATCAATGGGTAAAGCAAGCTGATAGTTTTGAAAATTGTTGTAATGATCCTTAAAGGTGTAGTCAATAATATAGTTTTCTTCATCCTGATTTACTGCATACTTTACATAAGGGTTTTTTTCAGGTGCGTTTTGGGCTAAACTATAAAGAGGAAATACTAAAAACAGAAAAGTAAAATACGAGAATAAAAGCCTATCAATTCTAAATAACATAAGAAACTAAACGAAGAAAACTTCTGCTTATTTTGTGAGGAATAAAGCAGTACCGGAATTACCTGGTAAGTATATCAGAGAGGAATTCTTTTTGGTTTATATTGTAAGTCACCCCCAGAGAAATAAACCAGTACTTGTCATTTTTCCAATTGACTTTTCCATCAAGTTTATCGCTACTGATCAATCTTGAGGAAGCTTCAAGCTCAATGTTGAATTTTTCGCTGAGTTTATAGTTGGCTCCGATTCCGAGAGGGAATATAAGGTCGGTAACCGATTTTGATTTATCAGGATCTGTTCCATTAAAATTTTTATCACCATCAATTACATCATATCCATATCCGTTTACTACCTGCCCGTCGCCATTGCGCAATAAAACACGGTAGTTGATAAATCCTATTCCTGCGAAAGCATACGGCCTGATTGTTTCAAACCGGAAATTTCTGTTAAACCAGGTATTAAGAATAGCCTGGAAGTTTAAACATCCTTCCTTGTATTTATTTTCAAAGGAATGGTCATTCTTTTCACCATTCAATGTACCGAAATTGAACTGTCCCTTAATTCCGCCATTGATCATACCTGTAGATATAACCTGCTTATTCAGCGCTAAACCAAATTCACCTGGGAATGACATCACTCTGGAAACGTCCAAATCACCCCTAAAAATAGACAATCCGATCTGCGCTGTTACCGACCAGTTATCCATTATACCTGCAGGATTAATGGAGTAATAGCGGCTCTCACCTTTGGGTACCATATTGCGCATCTTATGCTCCATTTTCCAATCGATAGTCTCGAACCCAATCAAAGAGAAAATAATATTATTATTTTCAACATTGTCCTTTATAACCACTTTGGCTTTTTCATCATCGCGAATAAATTTATATGTGGCAGCAATTACGTGATTATTGGCCTGAGGATCATAGTCAGCAGTAATCAGGCTAAAGGCCTTTTTGATACCTTCTGTAAATGTGCTTTCCCCGGCAAGATAAACAACTTCACTTGTGTGCAAAGCTTTTAATTCCTTCTCGGTAAACTGTATTTTCTTTGGGCTTACATCATAATTGCTGGTAAAAACAAGAATTGAAACGATATATGTATCATCAACCTGTTCCCTGTTGTTCAATAATAATTTGAAAGAACGCTTGTACTTATTCAGTCTTTTTTGATCGAAATAAACATCTGCTGCATCAATAACAAGAACGATTTTACTTTTCATCCTGGTATCAATAACCGTTGGTGTTAAAGATGCCGGTATTGAATCCTCCTGTACAGTAGTTATTTCTTCTTCAACAACTATGTCTTCTGAAACTTGTAAATCTTCCTCAATTTGTTCGTCTTCAGTTACAGCTACGACTATTTCTTCAGGTATTTCAATGGGGGGTTCTTCAGATTTCTGTACATCCTCAACGAAAAGTTGATCCTCAACGGCTGGCTTATCCTTAACTACCGGTGCAACTACAATGATAGGTATTTCTGCAATAACTGGCTTATCCTTCACCTCTATGTCTTCCGACACATGTATTTCTTCATCAAATTGTTGTTCTTCAGGTATCTCAGCAAAAATGATCTTTTCAGGGACCACCACGGGTTTAAGTCTTGTGGTATCATTTCTTATAATAATCCCTGACCGTTCGGTACCTATATATAGTTTTCTATTAAAATAATTGAAGCATGTTATTTCATCATCAGGAACGGATGAATTTTGAAAATCAAATATTTCCCATGTTTCATCATTATATACATGTATTCCGCCAATGTATGTACCAATCCACTTATTGTTATTATTGTCGATCATTATCGGCCTGATGTTGTCATCCTGCAAATCAGAATTTTTGCTATTGTAAATAATCCAAAACACATCATTAAAAACAGAAATACCTCCTCCGCCTGTACCGATCCATTTATTGTTTTCTTTATCAACTGCTATTGAATAAATGTAATCACTGGGTATATTTGAATTACGTTCCGTATAAACGTTCCAATTTGTACCATCGTAAGAGGCTATGCCACCGCCCTGCGTTCCTAACCATAAAACATCATAAATATCTTTTGTAATTGTTACCACTTTGTTTGACAGCAGGGGTGTATTTTCATCATTATATATGGTCCAATTCTCACCGTCAAACTCTGCCAGACCACCAAAATATGTTCCCACCCATACAGTTCCATCGTTATCGCAATAAACCGACATGACCACATTTGAAGGTAATCCGGAAGTAGAAGTTTTATAAACAGTCCAGGTTTCATCATCAAAACTTGCCAACCCTCCACCATCCGTACCGATCCATTTAACATTGTTATTATCAATGGCTATTGCATTAATATAATTGTGCGGGAGTTCAGAATTGGATGTATTATAGATGGTCCATTTCTCGCCATCTAAAACTGCCAGTCCGCCCATATATGTTCCAACCCACATTGCACCAGCAGAATCTAAGGTAATGCACTTGATCGTTTCGTTGGGCAATTCTGAATTATAAATATCAATTATTTCCCAGACTTGATCCTGTGCAAAAGCAAAGTTAGTTATAACAGTTAAGAATATTAGAAGGTTTCTAATCATGTGAAACTGTAGTTATTTTCATACATACACCTACTACGAATATTGCTGATTTATAGTTACCAAAATGGGAAATAAAATGCTAAATGAGAAAATAATTGAATCTGTAGGGGAAAATATAAAGTATGATCCTGAATTTAAATACTTCAGTGCAATCTTTAAATTAGATTTAGGATGAAAACTGCTTAAATTCAGAAAGAGCTATCGAAATAACGCCTTAAAAAAATTTGAAATAATATTTAATAACCAGGATTTATACTATATTTAATTTATAAGGATTTTTATAGTTTTTGTCGTTTTGCCAAAATACAATTTTCCAATATATATGCCCTTATGTATTTTTAGTCCCAAGGAATTAGTGCCATCCCATGTAATTGTATGCAAACCTTTTTCCTGATTTTCTAATGAAACTAATATTTTTACCTTTTCACCATTCATTTTATAAACCTCGAAGGATACATCAGAATTTTGATCCAGATAATATGTGATAGTAGTATAATCAGTAAATGGATTCGGTGAAACCTTAAATTCTGTTCCTATTATATAATTCTGAATATTTACAGTTGAATCAGCAGTAATATAGTCAACTTTAGTAGCCGTGTCACTTGTAGCAGTATTACTAACAATTAAAGTAACTGTAAATAATCCTATTTCGGTATAGGTATGTATTGGATTCTGATCATAAGAATCAACAATGCCATCATTATCAAAATCCCATTCCCAATTGGTAACATTACCTGGAGTTAAATCCATAAAGCTAACATCAAATGGAATATAACCAAATGTTGTGTCAGCGATAAAATCAGCTAATAAGGGTGCTATACTGTTCATACCACCGGAATAACAATATAATTTCCCGTCCCTTCCACCGGCTACCATTTCCATCGATCCATCACCGGTAATATCCGGAATAGCTCCAATACCATCCACTGCTTCCCCAAAATTAAAGGAATGGATGGTCTCACCTGTTGTACCATCAAGAAAATAACAATAGTTTGAGCCATAGAGTGTCCCAACAACAACATCATTGATTCCGTCACCATTAACATCTTCAATTCTATCAATATTCCAGCTTTGGTCGGCAAGTGTAACCGACCACACAAAACCGCCGGTCTGGCCATCGATCATCACTGCCAATGGGCCGCTTTTAGCAACCGCTATATCCATCACCCCATCACCATTTACATCATCCATTTTTTCAAATCTCAATACAATTTTATATGACCCTACAGATCCGCTACTAAATGAACTGCCATTGACCGGATCAATGAAATAGTAGTTACCATGGGAATCTCCTGCAATGACATCCAATACATCATCCGAATTGATATCTTCCAGTTGCTCCAGTGCCCAAATGGCACTACCTTCTGTAGTAAAAGTCCACTCAATAGAACCATTATCACCATTGATACCATGTACCTTTCCGTCAGTTTCACTATTGTTTGAGGCTCCACCAATCACATCAGGTTTTCCATCCCCGGTAAAATCTTCAACACCGATAACAGAAAAATTGGGACCATCAGTAAAGGTAACCCAAATGGCATCCCCTGTTATTCCATCGATACAAAATATTCTTCTTGAACCGGTAGCCGAACCACCGCTTGCGCCCAAAACATCACTAAAACCATCATTATTGTAGTCAATCCCCGCCCATACCTGGTATAACCAACCGCCATCACCAAACTGGTATGTATCATAAACCCAAATCAGTTCTCCGGTTTTTCCGGAAAGCGCTTTAACGGCTCTCACTCCTCCTGTTAAACCCGCAATTACATCTTCATAACCATCTCCGTTAATATCTTCAATAATGGTAATATCATTCTGGTTCCATACATCACCGGCTTCGTTTTCCCATAATATATCTCCCAATCCTGAGGAATTCCCATTAAAGCAACGGATAAAATTATCCTCAGATCCAACAATCACATCATCCACTCCATCTCCGCTGATATCTGGTATTGATGTAATTGCTTTAACACTATTATCCCAACCTGTATTTATTGTATATCCCCACAAATTGTCACCGATAGGATAGTCATCTTCAACTCCAGTTCCTGATAAATCAACTTGAATATTCCCCTGGGTCAAATCATTGTGACTGATATCTGCGATAGCTGAAAAACTTGTGGCTTCATCAGGTTGGAACCATATACCTACAAATGCACTCTCTAAAACATTCACATATATTGGAAAACCTATATTATCGTCCAAATAAAAATGTATATCATCAATGGTAATATCTGAAACTTCCAATTGCTGACTTCCATCATTGTGAATCTCCACAAACCACCTGGTTGTTGCATTCATCCTAATGTTATTGTAATTATGCGATGTAATGGGCACGCTAATATGCGGTCCATCATATACGGCTTCACCTTCCAGTTGTACTTCAACTTCAGGGGTTACAGGATCAGTTGATTCAATGGTCACAATTGTATTTAGTGTGCCTGTTTCAGTTGGTTTAAAAATGAAAGGAATATCCAGCGAACCGCCCGGTGCAATTGTCTGGGGAAAAGTCATCCAGACAAAAATCGGGACTGCATTTTGAATGACAAGGTTGGTAATATCAAGGTCAACTGTACCAATATTATTTACAGTACAATTCCAGACAGCAGAATCACCTAATGAAACATTACCATAATTGTAATAATCAACCGGAACTTCTATCTCAGGTGTTCCGGCGCCACCAAGATCCACTTTGTAGATTTTACTTGTTGTTTGTGCTCCATCTACATACCAGAGGTATTGACCATCAAAAACTATTCCTGAAGGTTGTATATTTTCGCTGGCATGGCTTTCCAAAATATTTCCTGTCAAATCTGTTTTATAAATCATATCACCCCAATAATCCACAACCCAAAGATTGTTGTTTTCAACACAAACATCCCATGGTTGATCTCCGGGAGACTGAAATTGAGTTAATACGCTACCTGTGTTATCAACTTTATAAATGGTACCGGGATCAGGATAATAGGTTGCCACCCAAAAATCACCGTTATCATAAGCTATTCCTGACATATAATGATCAGGAAGGTCGAACTGGGAAAGTTTGTTGCCTGAAAAATCAAACTGCATGGCATAAGCAGGCAGTGATGAACTGTTTGCATGATCGGTGATCCATAAATGAGTACCATCATAGGTCATCCCAAATGTATCTTCCAAATCGGGAGATGAAAATAGTAATACGCTACTTCCATCCGATGGATCAAACTTATAAACTTCATCGCCATCAACTCCATAAATGCCAAAATAAAAATAATTTCCATCCCATGCTAATCCCGATGCTTGTCCGGGAATAGGCCATGAATCAAGAATAGTCCAGTCTTTTGTATCATCTGACTGTGCATATGTTCCTCGAATTGTAACAAAACAAAGCAGGAATACAAGAAATAGATTTACTCTTCTTAAGTGTCTATGGTTATTTAAACTTTTCATCTTAGCAATTTTTATACAGACTTGTTGTGCAATTATATTATTTACATGAATTAATTCAACAAAAAAATACGAATATTACTACCAAAATTAAAGAATTTATCTAATCACTATTCCCAGATAAATATTTCATTAATAAATCCGCAATATATTGATTGCCCTCAATATTCCAGTGTACGTCTTCCGGAATAAAATATTGCTTAATTATTTCAGTTGGATTTGTTTCATTTATAAAATAAGGATAAAGATTAATAAACCCTATATTATTCATCGTACAATACTTTTCCCAAAATCCAACTTGTATATTGTGCAGGTCTCTCTGGTGAATGATGGATGGCCAGGGATAAATTGCAACCGTTACTTTAATATTGTTACTCTTGCACAATTCTGAAAGTAAATTCATGTATTCCCTGGAAAGTTTAAGACCCTTTTTACCCCATTTATCATAATATTGTAGTGTATAACTCCAGTTCAATGTGGCTGCGATAAATTCACTGTTTTCCACCTCTAATTCATCAAGCATAGATCCTCCGCTTACAGGGTTCCATCTTTCTGTCACCGGATTTCTTTTGCTGCTATTTACTTTATTGGATATAGAATAATAAAGATAAGAATATGTAAATAAATATCGACGAGCCTGAAATCCAAACCAAATAATACTATTTTCATCATGTGGCTCAAAATCTTCATAAGTGATCTCATTAAGAGGATCGCTATTATCAATGAAAACATATAACTCGTCAAATTTCAACCCCTTTTTTTCGATTAAATATTTTGTCTTTAAATAATAGAATTTAGGACTGTAACTCACTACACCTGCATTGAGTACTTCGATATCAGGCAATCTCGCATCAAGAATGCCGACAAAACTTTCGTCCCAGGTCATGCCTACACCTTCAGTGTAAGAATCGCCAATAAAAAGAATTCTCCTTCTATCCGAATCCTTCTCAATTTCCCTGCATTCCATATCCTTAAATCCGAGAGAGTTGGTAAAAACATCAAATACTTTATTGCCCCAAATATTTTTATCTTGCCGATTGGGCAACAAGCCATGATGATAATAAGGATGTGGGCATCGGAACGAATTGTAATTCTCAGGTATAAAAATAAGGGCAGAAATAAAATCAAGAATTATTATTGCAAGAATTAATATGATCGCAAAGGTTGCATTGGGATATTTCTCGAACCACCGACCTGATTTTCGGGACATCATAGTAACCCCAAAAATACTTAATATTTTAAAACTTATTAACATCATATTGCAATTACAGGCAACCTCGCAAAAAGTTTGTAATTTTGAACTTCAGTATACAACTCATATTATTTACACCTGATGGAGAATTTTATTGTTTCGGCAAGAAAATACAGGCCACAAACTTTTGATACGGTGGTTGGGCAAAATTCTATAACCAGTACTTTGAAAAATGCTATTCAGAATAATCATTTAGCCCAGGCATTTCTATTTTGCGGTCCAAGAGGAGTTGGGAAAACTACCTGCGCAAGAATTCTTGCTAAGACAATAAACTGCGAAAACATTTCGAAAAACATTGAAGCATGTGACAAATGTGAATCATGTATATCATTCAACAGTTCAGCTTCTTTTAATATCCATGAGCTGGATGCCGCTTCAAATAATTCAGTGGATGATATCCGGAATTTGGTAGACCAGGTAAGGATTCCGCCGCAGGTTGGGAGATACAAGGTGTATATTATTGATGAGGTTCATATGTTGTCGCAGGCAGCCTTTAATGCATTCTTAAAAACGCTTGAAGAACCACCGGCATATGCCAAGTTCATTTTAGCAACCACAGAAAAACATAAAATTATTCCTACGATTCTTTCGCGTTGTCAGATATATGACTTTAAAAGGATCACCGTTGAAGATATAGCGAATCATCTTGGCTTTGTTGCTCAACAGGAAGATGTAGCGTTTGAGCCGGATGCACTCCATATCATTGCACAGAAGTCGGATGGCGCACTACGGGATGCCCTATCTATTTTTGATCAGATTGTTAGTTTTGGGGGAAAGAATATCACCTATAAAAATGTTATTGAAAACCTCAATGTTCTTGATTATGACTATTACTTTAAAATCGTTGACGCCATATTAAATGGTAATATTAAAGAAACTTTATTGATCATCAATGAAATAATAAACAATGGTTTTGATGGGCAGCATTTTATTATCGGTTTCGGAGA
>JAUVJI010000194.1 GCA_030596605.1 Bacteroidales bacterium | reverse complement strand
TTATAAACCTGACTTACAACCTGTTCAGGTATGAGCAATTAGTTCGGCTACATGGGACAACTATGTCAAAATCTTAAACATAAAATATATATATGACAGATACTTAGGTATATACGGATTGTTGAAGTGCTATTAAACTTAGTTCGATTTACTTAAAAAATCGGATACAAAAATTCACTTTTTAAAAATTGATTTTTAGAGGTTACCATTAATTATAGAATATTTGTTGATAAACATATGGATGTTCAAAGAGACGTTTTGGATATAACTATAGAAAACAATATATCTAAAGAAAATATTGAGATTCATATTGAAATGCCTTTGAAAAATTATCAGGATCGTGGTTATGAGCCCAATATTGATTTTGCTGATTCAGTAATAGTAAATAATGTTAAATTATTCGATGTCTATTTTACTGAATCTAATGGATTATTGTATTATCTTCAAAAAGATAAAGGACTTATTGCCTTTGAATTTAATAACGATTTTTGGATGCTCTGTGATTGACATACCTCTGAAAAAGTTTAGGTGTTGGTACAACACACCCCCGCTAACGCTAAACCCTTCGCACCCCCTCTCTAGAGGGGAGTAACCAGCCGCAATTGCCATTTAGAAGAAAATATAATTTTGCAGGATTAAAACTCCCCTCTGTGTGTGAGCAAGTGTGCAGGCCGAGAGGGGCCGGGGGTGTGTATAAAATGCTTAACTTTACTCCAAATCCCATTTATGAAACGCCGCAAAATAATCCCATATAACCCGAAATTAAAAGAATATGCGAGTCAATTAAGAAACAATAGCACAAAGTCTGAAATATACCTTTGGAAACATTTAAAAGGCAAACAAATGATGGGATACGATTTTCACAGGCAGAAACCGCTTGACAATTATATTGCCGATTTCTTTTGTCATGAATTGATGCTCGCTATTGAAATTGATGGTTATACTCATCTTTTAGAAGAAGTACAAATAAAAGATGCTGTAAAAGAAAAACGGTTGAATGAGTTGGGAGTAAATGTTTTAAGGTTTCAGGATGAGGAAGTTTATAATGATGTGGAAAATGTAATTAGAGAGATTGAAGCATATATTGTAGAGTATCGAAGAACACACCCCCATCAGCGCTAAGTCTCTCGCACCCTCCCGAAAACAAATTCGGGACAGGCTCTCTCAAGAGGGGAATGAAAAATTCAAAATTAGTATTTTTGCATGATGAAACTCCACTACATCCATAAACTAATTGACCAGGGCGAACACCAGAAACTCGATTTTAAATTTGAAATTGCTGATTCCAGAAAGATTGCCAAAACATTTGTGGCATTCGCAAATACAGATGGTGGCAAATTGTTAATTGGAGTTAAGGATAATGGTAATATTGCTGGGGTAAGATCAGAAGAGGAAAAATTCATGGCTGAAGCTGCAGTGCAAATGTATTCCAGTCCAAATGTGAGCTTTGATTACAAGGAATGGATAGTTGATGGAAAAAAAGTTTTAGAGGTTACAATTCATAAAGGAAATGAAAGGCCATATTATGCCCACAATGAAGATGGAAAATGGATGGTATACATTCGGGTAAATGATCAGAATATATTGGCAAATAGAGTCTTGATCAATGCATGGAAACGTAAAGCAAGACCTGAAGGGACTTATATTAATTATTCAAATAAGGAGCGTCTATTGCTTGAATATTTGGAAGTTAATGATTCTATTTCATTGTCCAAATTTCGAAAATCAGCAAAAATAACAGCCTACAAAGCAGAAAACATCCTAACAAATTTTCTGGCTCTTGATATTGTTGAAATTGAAATTACAGAAAAGCGAATAGTTTATAGCTTATCATCAAAATTCAAGGAAGAAAGAGTCTAATGTGAAGAGACAATTGGTAGATAGGTTGGCGGGCAATTCCAGTCATTATAGCTGTTCAAGTCATTTTTAATTATAAATCGTATCTTTGCGCGTACTAACCAAATAATAACTTTATGAATTTATTAGAAGGTAAAACAGCAGTTATTACCAGAGCTGCACGTGGAATTGGAAGGGCAATAGCCTTGAAATTTGCAGTCGAAGGTGCTGATGTTGCTTTTTCAGATATTCGTTATGATGAAAATTGTCAGAACCTTGAGAAAGAACTTGCTGAACTGGGAGTGAAGGGTAAAGGATATGCTTCCGATGCCAGTTCATTTGAAAATAGCGAGCTATTCATAAATGAAGTATTGAAGGATTTTGGGAAAATAGATGTGTTGGTTAATAATGCGGGAATCACAAGGGATAATCTTTTGCTCCGTATGACTGAGCAGGACTGGGATTTGATAATGAAGATAAACCTGAAATCGGTTTTTAATCTCACAAAGGCTGTTCAACGTT
This sequence comes from Bacteroidales bacterium, assembly GCA_030596605.1. GTDB lineage: Bacteria > Bacteroidota > Bacteroidia > Bacteroidales > JAADJA01 > JAADJA01. The sequence goes on along the minus strand of JAUVJI010000194.1, from coordinate 5,240 downwards.
CTATGATTAAACAACGCGGTGGATCGATTATTAATATGAGTTCAGTTGTAGGGGTAAGTGGTAATGCCGGCCAATCCAACTATTCTGCATCCAAAGCAGGATTAATTGGATTTACGAAATCAATTGCTTTGGAATTGGGATCACGGAATATCCGGTGTAATGCTGTTGCTCCGGGATTTATCATCACAGAAATGACCGAAAAATTACCAGAGGATGTCAGGCAGGGATGGGCCGAACAAATACCCTTAAAAAGAGGTGGAACCCCTGAAGATGTAGCAAATGTTTGTACTTTCCTGGCATCGGATCTATCATCCTATGTTAGCGGACAGGTAATTAGTGTTTGTGGTGGAATGAACACGTAATAGGTGTGGGTGTGAGTTTGAGTGTAAATTGTCGCATTTAAATCAAAATATTATTAATAAATATAATTCCATCGATTTTCGGTGGAATTTTTTATTTCAGTCTATACACTTTGAGTATTCGTTATTTTATATCAAATAAAATTAAAATGATATTTTTCTTGCAGATATCGAGGATTGTCGCAGAAAATAATATTTTCAGACTAAATATGTTCTGCGTATTTCTGCGTAATCAGCGAGATATTATAAAAGTCATTTTGAAAATTGCGAATAAACCATTTAATACAATTTAATAATAAGGATTCTTCCAATTCGTTTTAATGGCTTAGAAATTCTATTTTTGCGTAAAATCTATTTACTTTGAATTTTAATCTGGTCACAGAATACCCGCTTTGGTTTATTATAATCTGCATCGCATTGGGAATAGCTTATGCGATTATACTTTATTATAAAGAAACCAAAAACGAATTCAGCAGTTTATTGAAAGTATTTATGGCAGTCTTCAGGGCTATGGTTATTGCCATCATTGCTTTTTTGTTGCTGAACCCTTTAATTAAAACCCTATCCCGCTTTACTGAAAAACCAGTTATTATATACGCTCAGGATAACTCTTTATCTCTTGTTACCGGGTCTGATTCGAATTATTACAGATTTGAATACCAGGAAAATATGAATAATTTCCTGGATAATATTGCTTCAGAATATTCGGTAAACAAATTTGCTTTTGGTGATAGAATTGATGATGAATTTAATGTTGATTTTACAGGTAAACAAACTGACTTTTCAATATTGTTTCATACTTTAAATGAGAAATATTCTCATCTGAATGTTGGTGCAATGATATTGGCTTCTGATGGTATTTATAACAAAGGACTGAATCCTTTGTATTCATCTACAGAATTTGATTTTCCCATCTATACCATTGCCCTGGGAGATACCAATGTGCAAAAGGATATTATTATAAATAAGATAAACTACAATCGTATCGTGTATCTTGGCAACGAATTCCCTTTGGAGGTTATAGTTAATGGCAATAAGTGTAAAGACTTGAATTCCCGGTTGATGATTTATAAAGATGACTCTTTATTGTTTCAAAAGAGAATTTATTTTAATTCTGAGAACCACTTTGAAACGGTTAAGTTGAAATTAAAATCGATAGAAGCGGGTATTCAAAGATACAGGATTAAACTAACCCCCATTGAAGGTGAAATTTCAACAGCCAATAATTACCAGGATATTTTTATTGATGTTCTTGAAGGAAGGCAAAAAATCCTTTTGTTAGCTAATTCCCCCCACCCTGATATTTCTGCTATCAAGCAAGTTGTTCAAACAAATCGGAATTATGAAATAGAAGATTTTATCATCGATGATTTTGATGGAGAAATATTGTCGTATAATCTTTTAATCCTGCATGGACTTCCTTCTGCCGATAATCCTATACAGGATATTTTAGAAAAAGTTAAAACTGAGCAAATACCGGTTTTATTTATTTTAACTCGGCAAACCGGCCTGACATTTTTTAATGATCAAAAAGCCGGTATATCTATTGGCGGAGAGAATGTGATTTATAATGAGGCTTTGCCGGTTGTTAATGATGATTTCAGTTTATTTGAATTATCTGAAGGAACTATACAGTCGTTGATGTATTTTTCGCCTTTAGTTAGTCCTTATGGAAGTATTAGCCTACAGCCTTCTGCGAATACTTTTCTGTACCAAAAAATTGGGGTGGTAAAAACAAGTGAACCATTATTCTTATTCAATCAAACATTAGATGCCAAGACAGGAGTTATTTTGGGTTCAGGGATTTGGAAATGGCGAATGATGAATTTTTCAAAAGAAGGAAACCACGAGGCTTTTAACGAGATTATCAATAAAACCATACAATACCTTTCGATAAAGGTTGATAAAAGCTTTTTCAGGGTATTTAATAAAAATAATTTTTTTGAAAATGAGGATATAGAATTTGATGCCGAGGTTTACAACGAAAGTTATGAGCTTATTACCGATCCTGAAGTAACAATAACAATAAATGCCAGCGACGATAAAAAATATCCATTTGTTTTTTACAAAACTTCAAATTCATATTATTTGAATGCAGGAAGTTTACCGGTTGATAATTATACTTTCTTTGCCCATGTTCAGGCTGGAGACCAAATATTAACTGATGCCGGTGAGTTTACAGTATCAGCTCTCAACATTGAAAAGATAAATACAATTGCCGATCACAATCTTTTATATAATCTGGCTGAAAGAAGGGGAGGAGAGATGATCTTTCCAGATCAGTTTGACGAACTCGCAGAAAAAATTAAAAGCAGAGAGGATATAAAAACTATTTCGTACAATCAAAAACGCTATTCTGAGATATTAAATTTCCCATTGCTTCTTGTTTTGATAATTGTATTGCTTTCCGCTGAGTGGTTTATGCGCAAAAGAGCCGGAAGCTATTAGAATTTTTAATTTTTGATTGCTGCTTCCTTTGTACTTGATTCTTGTATTTTGGCTCTTGTAACTTGCTTCTAATCCCTAAGTTTAACAAAATAGGAGACCTTTTCCAGAGATGTGATCATATCATGTTCCTCAAGGTAAACACCTTCGCGAGGACTTAATGCTCTGGGAGTATAATTCAAAATTCCGGTAATGCCGGCTTCTTTAAGCCTGTCAGCCATGGGGGAGGCTACTTCAGGTGGAGTAGTAATTATTGCTACTGTAATTCCCATCTCGTTGATGATTTCCTCAAGCCTGTCAAGATGGTAGCAATAAACATCTTCATACGATTTATCAATCTTATCAGGATTTATGTCGAATGCAGCGACGATCTTTAGTTTGGTCCTTTTTTCGTACATATAATGGATGAAAGCCTTACCAAGGTTACCCATTCCGATAACCGCAATTTTTATCCCTTCATCAGTATCAATGATTTTACCTATGAGTACCACCATCTCCTTGATATCGTAACCTTTTCTTAGGGTTCCGGAATAACCGATCAGCATAATATCCCGCCGCACCTGTACCGGGGTAATATGAAGCAGATTTGCAATCTCATGAGAGAATATATGGGTTTTCCCTTTGGCCAGTTGATTATTCAGGCTTCTCCTGTACTGGCTCAATCTTTCAACTGTCTTATCCGGTAAGTTTTTCATTGATAAATTCATCTATTGTTAATCAAATAACAGGCAAATATATAAAATAATAGATTTAATAAATCACATCATTATTAAATTTTTAACAATTCTAAATTATGACGATAAAATCTTCAATTATTAATTTTGAAAAATGGCAGGAGGGTATTTTACTTCTGTAAGGAATAGCGCTTTTGCCGGAACCGAATAGCCTGCATTTGACCGGTTTTTACTCTCAATGATCTTTTTAAGATCTTCAATTGAAATTTTACCTTTCCCGATATCTAATAAAGTTCCCACAATCGCTCGTACCATATTTCTTAAAAAGCGGTCGGATTGAATGGTGAAAATCAATTTGTTTCCCTCCTTCTTCCATCGGGCTTGTTTTATGATGCAGTTATTGGTTTTGGTATCAGTATGCAATTTTGAGAATGAAGTAAAATCACGATAATCAAAAAGTATATTAGCTCCCAGGTTCATTTTTTTAATATCCGGTTCTCCAAAGAGGTAATAAACATAATCATTGTTAAACGGGTCTTTTTCCGTAGAAATCCAATATTCATAAATCCTCGATGTAGCGCTGAATCGCGCATGTGCATCAGGTTGAACAGGTAGAAGCTCAAGGATCCTTATATCGTCAGGTAGAAATCCGTTTAGTTTTTTTATGCTGTCGGTTTTATTTTTTCGATCAAGTTTTTCCGTTAAATCAATATGAGCGTAAAAATTTCGGGCATGAACACCGCTATCTGTCCGGCCACAACCCACAACATTAATTTCAGTTTGAAAAATGGCAGAGCAAGCATCATTGACCACAGCCTGTACAGAAGGTGCATTTTCCTGGATTTGCCATCCATTATAGTTTTTCCCATTGTATGCCAGATGGATAAAATATCGCTGCCTGTTTTCCATGTTGGCAAAACTAACTATTTAGACTCAGAATAAATTTTCAGAATGGAAATAATTTAGTTTGGCAACGCGAATTAAAATATATTTTTGTAACACGAAAATATTAAAGATAACACGATGCAGGTAAAAAGATTTGGTGTCTCTCTGGAAGAAGATTTATATTCTGAACTTGACAGGCTTGTTCTGAAGTATCAGTTTCCCAACAGATCCCAAGCAATTAGGTACCTTATTAAAAAGTATTCTGTTGAAGATGAGTGGGAGGAAAACCAGGAAGTGGCAGGCGCCATCGTATTGGTTTACGACCATCATAAAAGAGGCCTTCAAACGAAATCAACTGAAGTACAGCATGACTTTCATCATTTGATCCTTTCAGTTCAACATATTCATCTCGATCACTATACTTGTTTGGAAACAATTGCAGTAAAAGGGGAAGCAAGGGATTTAAAAATGCTTGCAAATAGTTTAATAGCCATTAAAGGTATAAAACATGGCGAATTGGTAATGACAGCAAAAGAATAATTTTTTTATGATCACAGTAACACGAATATGTAAAAAGTAACAATCAAGAATATATGTCGAACGAAATAATCATACTGGCCGGAACAGCAGCTTCAATTGGATTTTTCCATACTCTTTTGGGGCCTGATCATTACCTGCCGTTTATTTTTATGGCCAAAGCGCGTAAATGGAGCATATTTAAAACATCCTGGATCACAGTGGCCTGTGGGGTAGGGCATGTAGGAAGCTCAATTCTACTAGGCATCATTGGATATACATTTGGAATCGCTTTGGGTAAACTTGAATTGTTTGAAGGTTTTCGGGGTAATCTTGCGGCATGGGCATTTGTAATTTTTGG
>JAUVJI010000213.1 GCA_030596605.1 Bacteroidales bacterium | reverse complement strand
TGTGCAAAGTTATATATTTTTTCCCCATAAATTATTACCTGAAATTTGATCCATTCTTTGTTATTAACAAGTTGGGCATGTATTAATCTGCGATTGCAGAAAACTCTATTTCAACCAGTATTTCCGGATTAATTAGTCTGGATACTTCCACCATGGTTGCGGCGGGTTTAATTTCCCTGAAAAATTCGCCGTGTGCTTTGCCAATCTCCCCCCCAGGCAGATATATCAGTCGTATAAATCCGGGTTCGGATAACATTGGATAAGTCAGCACCAAGTTCTTTCAAAGCTTTTTCAGCTTTTTGAATAATATATTTAGTTTGGGCATAAGGGTCATTGATACCAACAACTTCTCCCTTTTCATTTATAGCTGTAGTTCCTCTACTTCAATGATATTACCAACCCGAATAGCCCGGGAGTAACCAACGATTTCTTCCCATTTAGCACCAGAGGAGATTTTTTTAGTTTGCAGCATATTTATTTGATTTATTAAACATAGGCTTTTACATACTAGATTTTGTAAGCATAAATATCAAAACATCCCTTGCAGGAACTCTAACTGAAACTTCTTTATCAGTATTTTCGATCATCTTATTTTCCCAAAGATTTTTGATTTTATAATTGCCTGAGAAATCCTTTATGTTCATAGTGCTCCAACTAATAGTGTAATCTTTGTCCTTAATTTCAAGATTTAATAAACAAATAGCTATTGCACCATCTGATAACTGCTTTTGCCAGATCTCGAAATTTCCCTCATCAACTATTTTAAATCCTTGCTTTCCCAACGGGTTCTGATCAATGGCTATCAATTCTTTGTTAATCAATATGTCTCTAATATCGTTTGACATATTCTTCAAGTCATTACCTGTGATTAATGGAGCCGCGAGCATACACCACATTGTAAAGTGGGCTCTCGCTTCATTAATTGTCAGGCCGGGATTTCCAACTTCCAGCATATCAGGATCGTTCCAATGTCCTGGCCCGGCATATTTTTCAAGTCCAACTTGTTTCTCTAATATATTTGTCCATCCAAGTTGATTTCCCCATCTTGTTCCATCCCAATGATCTGTAATATCCAATGTTGTTCTCCAAAGATGTCCCACTTCACCGGCCCACTCCCAGGGCTGAGAATATCCCCAATCACATATACTAAAAACTATGGGTCTTCCTGCTAAGTAAATGGCATCTCTCATGATTGTATAGGATTCTATAGGGTCTTGTCCTTGGGTATTACACCAATCATATTTTAAATAGTCTACATTCCAATCGGCATAAGATTCTGCATCTTGTTTTTCATGATCTTTACTACCTGGTCTTCCTGCACAAGTATGTGTACCGGCATCGGAATAAATCCCGAATTTCAAACCTTTCGAATGAATGTAGTCAGAAAGGCTTTTCATTCCGTTTGGGAATTTTATTGAATCAACCATTATTTTACCATCAGCAGTCCTTCCTATCTGCCAACAGTCATCTATAATAATATATTCGTATCCAACATCTTTCATTCCGCTCGAAACCATTGCATCAGCCATATCTTTAATAACCTGTTCATTAACATCGTTACATTCAAAATGATTCCAACTATTCCAGCCCATTGGTGGTGTTTTTGCTAAATCTTGAAATTTTTGACCAAATAAGTTTGCTGTTAGTAATATCAGTATAAAAGTTAGGTTTTTCATTTTTTTAGTATTCTTAGTATGACGCCTATCATTTATATAAAAATAATAGTAACGGGCTTATCATATCTGGTAGACTTAAGCCTGTTGAGGATACCAATTGAATTTGTTGTTTAAATAATCTTAGGTGTAGTTATTCTTCCTTCAATTTCTTTGCGCTATTCACTTTCTCTTCTAAATCATTAACTGCTTTTTCAGCCTTGTCAATTTTTTCCTTTTTTTCTTTGTATTCCTTGTCTGTAATCTTTCCTTCCTTTTTATCCTTCTCTAATTTCTCTTTTGAAGTTCTGATTTTTTTATTTGCCTCCCTTATTCTATCTTCACCATCTGTTACAGTTTCATCTAACTCTTTAATTTTTTGTTCTTTGTTAAGTTTGGCTTGTCTTGCCCTTTCCTGTCCGAATTCCCGACCTTCAAGTTCTCCTTTATTTTTACCGTAAGCGTTTCCATTATTTGATTTTTCTTTTTTTTCTTTTACATCCTTTTCTGATTTTTTGTCCCTGTCAGTATCATCATTTTCTTCTATATCCCTTTTGTCATTAGTTTCTTGAGTATTGTCTTTTGCCCGAATCTTCTGGTCACTATGTTGTGCTTTTTTGGTTTTATCGTGCCCTTTTCGTTTTTCTTGATGTTTTTCTTTCTCAACCTTAGTCTGGGCTTTAACTTTTTCAGTTTTCTCTTGTTCTTTTTTGGAATTTGCTTTGTCTTGTTGAGCAAAAGTTGCAGTGCATATAAGAGTTGAGCAAAACATTACTATTATTAGGAATCTTATATTTTTCATTTTTTTTATCATTTTAATTGTTTTACAAATTGTCAAGTAACTCATCTAATTTATCAGATGATTCTTGAATTTCATCTTTGGCTTTTTCTATTTCGATGGCAACAGAGTCGATAGAATTAATCTCCTTTTGTAATTCTATTTCTTCTGTTTTTCCAGAGGAATTATCTTTATCCTGATTATTCTTAGTGTCTCCGCATCCTGTTCCTATTAGGAGAAGGATAGGAAAGGTGATTGTTAAAATGTGTCTTTTCATATTGTACAATTTTAATTTGTTATTAATTATTGCTTAGATTTATGTAAACTTTTGCCGTGTTTAAAACTTGTATCAGTAATGGGTTTAATAATTTGTTAATCAAATATAAAAGTACTAAAAATGCTTTATGTTCTGTACGATAATTAATAACAATATCTGTGAGTAGAAAGTAGTGAGTTGATCGCATCTGGAGGTTGTTTCACCTAAAGATCCTTTCAAATTCAAATTTAATTAATTTACGATTAGTTCAACTCAAAATTATTTTTTTTGAGTAATCAGGAATTCATTGGCCAGCATTTTTCATTACTTTTGCAGAACACAATATACCCATGCAATTTTTAAAATTAGGCGAGAAAACTTCCTTTTTCCTTAAATACCTGATAAGGGGTCTTGCCTGGTTTGGAGTACTGATATTGATCTTTATCATTTTTAAAAATTATGTACATTTAAATTTAGCAGAGTGGCTGGAACCGATATTTGATACAACACGATTAATATTTGCCATTTATATCATATCAGAATTGGTTTTCGGAATTATTCCTCCAGAATTGTTTATGATCTGGGCTTTACGGTTCGGTGGAATTTACGATTATGTATTGTTAGTTTTTGTTTTTGCTGTACTTAGTTATTTTGCTGGATTTGCTGGCTATTTATTTGGAAATTATTTAAACAAAACAGTGTTATTTCGCTATTTAAGGAAACGATATCTTGGCAAATACCATTCCTTGTTACAAAAGTTTGGTCCTTTTCTTATTTTAGTCGCCGCTATTACTCCCCTACCCTGGTCAGGCATAAGCATGCTGGTGGGTTCACTGCACTATCCCACTAAAAAATACCTTTTCTGGGCTTTATCCCGATTTATCCGCTTTGCTGTTTATGGAGCAATTATTTGGGAGGCGAATTTCCTTTAGTAAAAGTCAAACCTAAATTGACGGTTTAGATTGCTTCCCAGCATTAGCGGGGCAGGCTGTCGTATCTCCTGCGCAATGACGTCATTGCGAATCCAAGGAACGAGGGTGTGGCAATCTCTACCCGCAAATTCATTCTTGACTAACCATCAGATTTGCTTTCAAATTCATGTTGTGTGATTTTATGACCATTTTTACAAATCGGACAATAGACCCAATGTTCAGTTTTTACAGGTATTATCGGTATAAAGAACAATGTAAACCAGTTTGTTTGTCGGCTCAGTAGCCAGTTGGTTACATTGTTGCAATGATAACATTGGGTCAGCTCGTTTAACTTTTCTTCCCTGAAAGTTTTATGTCCATATCCGAATATTACAAACACGATATTAGTTTAATGAGCGAAAATATTGAATTAACAGTTAAAATATAAATATATTAAAACGATGTATATTGAACTTATTATATGTTGAGCGAAATAAAAAACGCATCCGGGGGGGAAACCAGATGCGTTATATTTCAATAATTCAATATTTGCTATCGCATAAATTTAAAATTTTTACCAATATACCTGGCTTGCGATCCTAATTGCTCTTCGATCCTCAATAACTGATTATACTTGGCAATACGATCTGATCGGCTGGCAGAACCTGTTTTAATTAATCCGGTATTTAATGCCACAGCCAGATCGGCAATGGTTGTATCTTCCGTTTCACCTGAACGGTGACTGATTACGGATGTATAAGCGTTTTGGTTTGCTAAATTTACCGCATTGATGGTTTCGGTCAATGTGCCAATTTGGTTTACTTTGATCAGAATGGAGTTGGCAACACCCATATCGATTCCTTTCTGAAGTCTCTGAGTATTTGTTACGAACAGGTCATCACCTACCAGTTGAATTTTGTCTCCCATTTTTTTCGTCATCAGTTTCCATCCGTCCCAGTCATCTTCAGCCATACCATCTTCGATGGAAATAATAGGATAACGCTTGGCCCAGTCGTTCCAGAAATCAACCATTTCTTTAGGATTTAATTTATCTCCGGTCGACCATTTTAGATGATATACATTTTCTTTTTCAATAAAATATTCGGATGCAGCCGGATCCAATGCAAGGCAAATATCCTCACCGGGTTTATATCCTGCTTTTTCGATTGCTTGCAATACAACTTTTATAGCTTCTTCATTGGAGCTCAGGTTAGGGGCAAAACCACCTTCATCACCCACATTGGTTGAATGGCCCTGTTTTTTTAATACCGCTTTGAGGTTATGGAATACTTCGACACCCATTCGTAAAGCTTCGCTAAATGAATTAGCTCCAACCGGCATGATCATAAATTCCTGGAAATCGATGCTGTTATCAGCATGTGAACCACCATTTAATATATTCATCATCGGAATAGGTAAGGTATTGGCATTTACACCACCCACATACCTGAATATGGACTGATCTGTTTCAAGGGCAGCAGCTTTTGCCACAGCAAGGGAAACTCCCAGAATTGCATTTGCACCAAGTTTAGCTTTATTCGGAGTTCCGTCTATTTCAATCATACGGGCATCAATCTCATTCTGATCAGTAATATAATACCCCTTCAGCTCATCATTCAGGATTTTATTCACATTATGAACCGCTTTCAAAACACCTTTCCCCAGATAAATATTC
>JAUVJI010000119.1 GCA_030596605.1 Bacteroidales bacterium | reverse complement strand
TTCTAAATCCCTAACAATCTTCTTTTTAATATCATTACTAAAATAACGGTTTCGTCTCGATCTGAGATCCTTTGTAAAAATGCTATTTTCTACCATAATAATACGCTTTTTTTGGTCAACGTATTTAAGGCATTGACATCATGGACTCGGAATCCTACACTCTTAATCATAATATATTCATTATTTCTTAGAGTTTCTTTCTCTATTTGGGAATAGTTTATGATAAAATAGACTCTTTTTTGAATATTTGAATTGTTATTTATACTTATCACATTGATTTTTACAATTATTATCTACTCAAATAAATTCCTGAAAATTAGATAAATGAAGGGAATTCAGTTAAAAAAGTGCTGTATTGAAATAATTAAATAATCGGGATGGCGGAATTTTTGCAAAACAGATTTGAATGCACACTAATCAGTCTTTATAAAATATCCAATTCTAACTATTGAAAAAAAAGTAGAAACAGATAAAGAAAAAATGAAACCAGGAAACCTTACATCAATAATAGCTTTGACAGTTCTGTTTTTTTTAATCATTGGCTGTGATAAAACATATATATCGGATGATCCTGATCCTCCACCGGAAGTATTTGGATTAAAATTTATTAATGGAGACAGTAAAGTATTCATTACATGGAATGATCCTACAAACACTAATTTTGACTATGTTGAAATAACATATCTTTCTGAGGTTATTGAAGTGGAAAGTGGAGTTGAAACATGTGAGATCAGCGGCTTAACAAATGACAGCACATATTATATCACATTAAGAACGGTTAGTTTTTCTGGTGACAAATCAGTGGGGATGAAAGTCGATGGAAGACCTAAAATACCACCTGAAATCCAATGGACCGGGCCTGTTGTTTCAATCCTGGATTATTCGCCACAAGGCCATCCCTCCGGTACTTTTAAAGTTACCCGCAGCTGTAAAAACAACGGCCTAATGGGTTATGCAATGATGAATGTAATAATAATAAACACAGCCACAAATGATACTATGAGTAATACTTCCAAGAACCTGTTTTTTGAATCAAACGTAGATTACAAATTCTATTTTGAGGCCAACAGTGATATAACTATTTTTAATTGTACCACCTGTCAGGAAGATTCTACATCATACCGTATTGAATTCAACCTGCTTAATACTGCAGAACTGTTTTATTATGAACCCGTATGTTGTTTGGATATTCCGGTTTGTGCCAATGGGAACAACAATATGTCAATCCGCTGGAATTCCATTACTGCCAGGAATATTTTTATATTGAAGGAGTAAACTGTTAATTATTCAGAAAAAATAAATCAGTAACAGAAATTAACAGCTTACCTGGAAATTAAAAATCGCTCATATAATCGAATATCCTTATTGATGATCGCCTCACAAATATAAACCCCATCAGGAAGTTGATCTAAGCCCACCTCATAGATTGATTTATTAGAAAATATTTGCGAACTTACTTTTTCCGACATAATATTGTAAATATTGATCCGGACTTGAGAAGGAGTAAAACTTTCTTCTATTTTTATCTTAATTACATCTTTTGCAGGATTTGGGAATAGAAGCAATCTTAAACTATTTTTTTCATGATCTGCTATAGAACTTACTCCTGGAGGTTCAGTCCCCGGATAATAATTCAAGCCACCGGAATAGTTACCAACGAGCAGATCAAAATATCCATCCCCGTTCAAATCATTCAATGTGGCTCCCGTCCTGATCCCGTTCATCAATTCAAATGACTCATCATCTACAAGCAAATACAAAGAATCATTTTCTTCAAATTCTCCATTAAGATTCCCATCTATATTTTTATAGTAAAATACTTTTCCAATCTCTGACCCGACAACCAGATTTGTATGATTTTCCATGTTTTGAAAAAAGTAAGGTGTACTATAGCCTGTATATGAAACCTGCAGATCGGTAACATTTACCTTTCCAAGGCTATCGGTAACATAAGTGAAAACCGGCTCTGAAGAATTGCCTGTATTCTCATAATAATTCAAATTACCTGCATCTTCTCCTATTACCAGGTCTAATAATCCGTCATTGTTTAAATCATAAAGTTGCGGTGTACTATAGGAACCTACATCAATTCCTGCATAATTTTCAACCGGGTCAGAAAAGTACATGGGTTGTCCTGGCCCTGCCTGATTTTCAAAATACTTAAGTGTACCGGTTTTATCCCCAATGATCATATCTTTGTCATTATCCCCATCTATATCACCAAACGTAAGAAATATGCCGGTAAGATGATACTCATGGAGGTTTGCAAAATCATGAGTGACCCTTGTAAAGGATGGATTATTAGCAGACCCGGTATTTGTAAAAAGCGCTATATTCGACCAGTAAATTGAATGCAAAAACATACCCGGGCTGTAGTAAGAATAAATATAGTACCCGAAATTAGAAATGAACAAGTCAGGCAAACCATCCCCGTCATAATCTTCAAATACAGGGTAGGCTCCTGATCCAACGTCAATCATCTCATCCTGCAAAAAATTTCTTTGCTCAAAATCAAATTGCGGATTATCATTCATTCCCTCATTATAATAAAGCCATACACTGTTCTTATTCGTTGAAGTAGTCAAACTGGGATCAAAGGCAGAGAGTAAAAGATCATTAATTCCGTTGTTGTCAACGTCTAAATAGGCAGCTACCGGCAACGACATCAGGTTGACCGGTTTATTATACGACGGAAACGAAGTATCCTGGCTGATCATATAAGCTGAATCCTGATCACCACCATTGATCAATTCAATCAAATTCGGGTAATCCACATCACCTAAAACAAGGTCTTTATCATTATCTCCATCCAGATCAAGGAGAAGAAAAGTAGAGCCTGTATGCCTGTTATCATTGTTTGGGTTCAGCTTCTTATAAACGCTGGATTGACAATCGATGCCTCCCAGACAAGTATCAAGATAGATGATATTGGATTCATCATTCTCAGCAAAATAGCCCCAGCAGAAAGTCGTTTTAACGTAATCCAAAGAATCCGGGATACCATATTTTTCCATGGACAGATTCTTATGCATCTCCACAAAAGCACCCAGTCCGTAAAAAGTTAAGATATCAAGGTCGCCATCATTATCAATATCTGATATACCGGGGTAATCAACATCTGTCACTAATATATTCGTATAAATACTACCCTGAAGGGATTTCAGGTAGGGATATACTTCCAGCTCAAATTCCAGTTCTGTATTTGATACATTTTTGTAGACTATGATTCCGGGCCAGGTTCCAGCATAAGTAAAAATATCTTCTTTTCCATCCATATTGTAATCCACAAGTATTGCCCAATCATATAATTCTGGAAAATTATCAATATACTGAGGAGCATATTCATAATCAACTGTATTTGCTGTTCCACCATTAATAAAAGTCATAATCCTGTCTCCATGCCTGTCAAAAACGAACAGGTCTTTTATTCCATCCATATTCATATCCACTTCACCAAACTGGCATGAATTCATACCACCGGCCCAGGGATATTGGAATATTTTCTTGGATTCATCAGTTACCTGAATGGCTTGCCCTTCCTCTTTAACACTTTCGAAAAAGAATTGGCTATAAGCATTTCCTGAAAATAAAAACAGCACACCTAATAAAAGAAGCATTAATGATTGTAAATTTCTGCACATGACATATATTTTTTGAATTAAATCATACCTTAAAAAGTTCATCTTTTAATTTTCCCATAATTTCTGTTGCTTTGCCTTCAAGGAATATATCGGTTACCGAATTTGTAAAATTTGACAATTCCGGGTTAACTTCAATGATTGTGGCGCCATGTTGTTTTGCATGATATGGTATCTGAGCCGCCGGCATCACTTCTCCTGTTGACCCGATCACGATCACAACTTCAGCCAATGAAGCAGCCTCAACAGATTTTTGATATGCATCAGGCGGAATACCTTCACCAAAGAAAATGAAATCGGGTTTGATCAATCCATCGCATTTTGCACAACGAGGTGGAAGATTATCAAGGTCGATATCGGTTGGAATGTAATATGTCCGGCACTGTAAACATACCATTTTTTGAGAATTGCCATGAAACTCATGCACCACCTTGCTTCCTGCCTGCTGATGTAAATTATCGATATTCTGGGTGATCACAGATTTTAGTAATCCTTTCTCCTCCATTTCGGCCAGTACCTGATGGGCAGTATTTGATTCGGCATTTCCAAAAAAATCATAGAATAATTGCTTGATCACATTCCATGATTCAAGAGGATTCTCATAAAAAAATCCCAATTCCAGGGTAGCAGGATCATATTTATTCCAAATGCCATTTTCACCTCTGAATGGTGGGATTCCGCTTTCGACTGAAATACCCGCCCCTGTAAAAGCAATCGTATATTTTGATCGTCTCAGTACCTCTGCTGCTTTATGAAGTTGAATTTCGTCCATTTAAAACCAATATTTATTGGAACTCAAAATTAAGTAATAAATTGCTTGCTTTCGTTAAACAAAACTTACACATCAGGGTTTATATTTTAAAGATGTTTACTTTTGTCGTATGTTACATTGGATAGCCAGGTATATTGAGGAGTTTATTGATTTATCGTTAGAAATGGCACCATGGCTTTTATTGGGTTTTATTTTCGCAGGAATCCTGCACGTTTATATGCCCAAAGGAAGCATCCGTAAATACATGGGTGGAAAAAACCTAAAATCGGTTATAATTATATAGGCCAGGTCAAATAATTAATTTGGACTTAGAGTGTTTCGATTTTAAACCGGAATTTAGTTCTTGTCGAATTCAGTATTTATTTCATAAACTTTCCAAAACTTCGTTCGTTCCACCCAATTATTAACATTAAAATTTTTAACCCACTCAGGTAAGGCAGTGTAAACAATTTTTTGCGATTGATCCAATTCATTTATAAGATCCCGGTCGCGAGTTACTAATAGTTTAACTTCACCAGGATATTGAAATATTTCATCATACTCTGAAATCCTTACGATGTTCAGGTTCTGTCGTTTATAAAAATTAATATTTGTAGCACCGATATACGGATTGTCCGCCAAGGAAAATAATGTTGCAGGTTTATTGTACTTTTTATAAATTGAATGATATAATCTGACATTGCTCTCTGCAGGTTTAAAAGCAATAATAGCCAGAGCAACAAAATTAACAACCAGGAAACTATTTTTAATGATTCGATAATATTTGCTTTTAAAAATATTCTTATTCGGAATCTTTGATTGTAAAACATTCAGGGATTCAATGATAAATAATGGCAGGAAACCAAGAATAGGAAATAAAAACCTGATCTCTTTATGTGCAACTAAACAATGAACAAAAATAAAAGGCAGAAAAGTCCAGGTCAGTTCACTTTTTGGTTTGTAAATAAAAACGCTTATAAAAGCAAAAATAAAAATCAGGCTGAAGGGTGGAATCCCGGCAATAAATGACGATGTTAGATAAAACCACCAGGGTTCAACACCAAAACCCGAAGCTTTATCAAGAAAAATATTTTGATGCCAGTAGTTAATTAATGATAATGTCCATTGTTCATAGAAATAGTAATCTGCGACAATTCCAATAGTAATGATTGATGCAACTCCCAATAATAACATGGATATCTTTCCAAAATTTTCCCTCTTTATAAAGAGCAACCAAACAACCAATCCAAAAATCAACAATCCCATTTGAAATCTGAATACAAATGAAAATCCTAACAGTAACCCGACAATAAAGAAGTGTTTTGTCTTAATCCAGTTTTTAAAATGCATTAATGAAAATCCAATCAGAAAAAAAGTACCTGACCAGTTTTCAGAAGAAAACCTGACGTTATTATAAACATTAAACCAAAGTAAAAAGGAAAGTAAAATGAATAAAGTTTGTAATTTTTCAGATTCGATTTTTGGTCTAAATGCGCTAATAAAAAGATGGACAGCTAAAAAGGATATGGCTGCCGATAGTAAACGTAATATTGTGGAAATCAGGAAAGGACTGCTCAGTCCGATAAGTTTGAACACCGAATAAATCCACACCACCAAATATACCTGAAGTGTAGGCCTCATTTTATTTTGGAACTCCCAGGGCAAATCGCCGGCTTCATTTATACCCAGTTTTAATCCAGCAAATTCAAGCAATTGGTGATGCTCGTCAGGATGGTGATAACCGATTGAAAAAAAGGCGGCAATCAGGTAAATAATTAAACTTACTATGTAAATATTTCTTGTGGTCATAATTTCAAAATTCTATCGTTCATTATACTATTTCAACGAATGTTGATAACTGTATTACTCCATCATCAAAAGTAAATATTTTCAAAGTATTCAATTGATTTCTCAAAACATATTTACTTTTTTGTTGTTTAAGTAATTTAAAATTATTTTTGTAATGGATTACATTTGGCAACAAAAATCACAATTATGGAATACGACATTAACACCATACTTTTTGCATTCGGACTAACACTATTCGCAGGTTTATCAACCGGAATAGGAAGCGCCATTGCTTTTTTCGCAAAAAGGACCAACACAAAGTTCCTTTCGATTTCCCTTGGATTTTCAGCGGGAGTTATGATCTATGTTTCCTTTGTTGAAATCATGGTGAAAGCCAGGGATGAGCTTGTTGCAGAATTGGGAATCCAGGGAGGTTACTGGACCACAGCCGCTGCATTTTTCGGAGGTATTCTAATAATTGCCCTGATTGACAAACTGATACCTTCTTATGAAAATCCCCATGAAATAAGAATGGTGGAAGACATGGAATCCGAGTCCCAGCAAAAAAATCATAAATTGATGCGAATGGGACTTTTCACAGCGCTTGCCATCGCAATCCATAACTTTCCTGAAGGGCTGGCAACATTCACAGCAGCGCTTACCGAACCAAGCCTTGGTATTGCCATAGCCGTGGCCATTGCGATCCATAATATCCCTGAAGGAATTGCAGTTTCAGTTCCTGTTTATTATGCAACCGGAGATAAACGTAAAGCATTCAGGCTATCTTTTCTTTCCGGATTGGCTGAACCTGTTGGAGCCCTGGTTGGATTCTTAATTTTGATGCCGTTTATGTCTCCTGTTGTTTTCGGAATTTTATTTGCCGCTGTTGCGGGAATTATGGTTTTTATTTCCCTGGATGAGCTATTGCCTTCAGCAAGGGAATATGGTGAACATCATCTTTCGATTTATGGTTTGATAACAGGAATGGTGGTTATGGCAATTAGTTTATTATTATTTATATAATTTAGCAACATGAATAAGTTCATCCCGTTCTGTTTTTTTCTAATTATATTATTACCTGTAACGATTTCTGCCCAAAATGACTCAATCCCGGATATAACAACCGACAGGCCGACACAAGCAGAATCTCCTTACATTGTTCCGAAAGGTTCATTCCAGATTGAGTCAGGAATTGTTTATACCAGCAGGAACGATAAAACAGACATACAAGACCAATGGAGCATTGCAACAACCATGCTGCGATATGGTATTTTCAATCATTTTGAAGTACGGGTAATCAGCAGTTATGAATCCACCAACATACATGTGAAAGAAACTCAGGAAGACTCCACATATAGCGGCATGGGACCATTAACAGCAGGATTTAAAATCACTGTAATAGAAGAAAAGGGATTCCGTCCGGAAATAGCAATTGCAGCTTCTATTACTTTCAGGCATCTTGGCAATAAAAATTATAGCCCAACATTTAGTTACCCCATTGGAAAACTTGCACTTTCACATACGTTAAGCAAACGTTTTTCTTTGGGGTATAATATTGGATTTGCCTATGGAGGAGAAAATGCAGATGGTTTTTTTATTTATGCTGCTTATCTCGGATTTAAAATTACAAGGCGACTTTGGTCGTTTGCTGAAGTCTATGGTGATTTTGATAACGGTAATTACCCAAACCATAAGTTAGATGCAGGGCTGACTTATCTCATCCTGCACAACTTACAAATTGATATCAGTGGAGGAACAGGACTTTCACAAGAAGTGGATAAATATTTTTTAAATGCGGGTATTTCGTGGAGAATCCCCAGGTAATTTAAAATTTTTCAATTCACTAATTTTGCAACCGCATCAATATATTAAATCTTAAACTATGAAGAAGATAGGTTTGTTCTATGGAAGCACTACCGGAAGAACAAAAAAAGTGGCAGAAATGATCCAAAAGGAATTTGATCCAAAAAGCCTTGACCTTTACAATATAAAAGATGTAAATCCTTCTGATATTTTAAAATATGAAAACCTCATTTTTGGCACATCTGCATGGGGTGTCGGTGATATGCAGGACGACTGGGAAACATTTATAGATGATCTGGCTGAACTGGATTTATCTGATAAAAAAATTGCTCTATTTGGTCTTGGTGACCAAATTGAATATCCCGAAAGTTTTGCTGATGGTTTGGGAACTTTATATTGCAGAATACCGGTAAAGGATAATATTGTTGGATTTTGTTCAACCAAGGGATACAAGTACTATTTTTCATCAGCCGAAAAAGATGGTCAATTTGTCGGCCTTGTTATAGATCAGGATAAACAGCCTGAGCTTACTGAAGAACGAATTAAGAAATGGGTTACAGGCCTTAAAAAAGGATTTAAATAAAAAAAGTCCCGGCAGGGACTTTTCTATTCTCAATTAAATAATTTCTTATTCTTCCGGATGAATTGCCTCAACAGGACAAACATCAGCACATGAACCGCAATCCGTGCAGATATCTGGATCAATTACATAAATATCACCTTCGGTAATTGCTTCAACCGGACATTCATCAATACAAGTACCACATGCAGTACAATCATCTGTTATTACGTAAGCCATAATATAATAATTTTGTGTTTATAAACTGCTGCAAATGTAAAAATATTTATATCCAAAGCAATTTTAATGAAATGTTTTTTTTACAATTTTCTTAACCGCAAAAATTATTGTTATTTTCCTTGGATTGATATTTAAAATTATAATTTTGCCAAATTGGAATTCGTTTAACATTTTATAAATAAGAAAGTAATGACCGACACAAAAACTTCACAGGAATTAATTAAACTCGAAGATAAATACGGAGCACACAATTATCACCCATTGCCAGTTGTTTTGGCAAAAGGCGAAGGGCCATTTATGTGGGACGTTGAAGGGAAAAGATATTTTGATTTTCTTTCAGCTTATTCGGCAGTAAACCAGGGACATTGTCATCCGAAAATTGTAAATGCTTTGTATGAGCAAGCCCAAACCCTTACACTGACATCCCGTGCTTTTTACAACGATACACTTGGGCCATACGAACAGTATGTAACCGAATATTTTGGCTATGATAAAATTCTCCCTATGAACACCGGTGCTGAAGGCGATGAGACTGCCATCAAGCTTTGCCGTAAATGGGGTTATGAGAAGAAAGGTATTCCTGACGGGGAAGCAAAGATCATAGTTTGCGAAAACAATTTTCATGGAAGGACTATAACTGTGATATCCATGTCGACCGATCCGGATGCAAGGAATGGATTTGGGCCATATACCCCTGGATTTATTACAATTCCTTATAATGATCTGGGTGCATTAAGTATAGCGCTGAAAGATCCCAATGTAGCCGGATTTCTTGTCGAACCTATACAAGGTGAAGCCGGTGTATTTGTTCCTGATGAAGGATATCTTGCAAAGACTTATGAAATGTGCAAAGCCAAAAATGTTCTATTTATAGCAGATGAAGTTCAGACAGGAATCGCCCGTACCGGAAAACTCCTCGCTTGTGATCATGAAAATGTAAGGCCTGATATTCTTATTCTCGGTAAAGCTTTATCCGGAGGCATTTACCCGGTTTCAGCAGTTCTCGCTGATGATGATATCATGCTTTGTATTAAGCCCGGCGAACATGGTTCTACCTTTGGCGGAAATCCGGTAGCCTCCAAAGTTGCTGTTGCCGCCTTAGAGGTTGTTAAGGATGAAAAACTGGCTGAAAGAGCTGATCACCTCGGAAATATTTTCAGGGAAGAAATGCAGAATATAGATTCTCCAATGATAGAACTGGTTAGAGGTAAAGGTTTATTAAACGCTATTATTATCAAGCCTACAAACGGCAAAGAAGCATGGGATGTATGTGTGGAAATGGCTAAAAACGGAGTACTTGCCAAACCGACGCATGGACACATCATCCGTTTTGCACCGCCTCTGGTAATTTCGGAAGAAGAATTAAGGGAAGCGATCAGCCTGATTAAAAAATCTATATTGGTGTTTGCTTAAAACCTAACAGGTTGCCTTGATCCTGTTAGGTTGCAATGATTGCCGGTGTATGTCCAATTTTCGACCTAACAGGTTGCAAATATGGCTGGTGTATGTCCTTTTCGACCAAACAGGTAACCGCTCACTGGCCGGCCTCTACCTGATAGGTCAATTTCCTTCTCTAAGTTAAATTATCAATGATTGATACCATTTCCTCAAACTGATCTTCCATACTTTCAATAAGCCTGAATTGAACCCTTGCACGGGTTAGATTATGTTCAGGATATTTAGTTTTATAATAAACATCCCCATCAAGATAATCCGTAAGGAATCGCAGTCCGATAATGAAGGTCATTAGTTTGGCTGAAAATGCAAGTGTAGAAATTTCAGCCTCTTTGAGTATCTCCTTTGTTTCAGTTAGAAATCCTTCTGTAAAAGCTCGGTAAAGATTTAAATCCATAGATACCCTTTTCAAATCCTTCTCATCTTCATCTGCCGTATTGGTGAATGTCCTGATGGCATCACCAAAATCGAAATGAACATAACCGGGCATCACAGTATCAAGGTCAATGACACAAATTCCTTTATTATCAGCATTAAATAATACATTGTTGATTTTGGTGTCATTATGAGTCACCCGCAAGGGTATCTTGTCTTCCTTCCCTAAATTATGAATCAAAGTTATTTCTTCTGCACGTTGTTCAACAAAGTCAATCTCCTTTTGAACTACCCCTACCCTACCGGCAACATCTTTCTTTAGAGCATTTCTGAAATTCTCAAGACGAAATTGAATATCATGAAAACTCGGTATTGTTTCAGCGAGGGAATCAGCAGGAAATTGATCCAGCATTTTAATGAACCAACCGTAAGTTTTTCCTCCTTCATAAGCAAGGTCTGTGTTTACAGCCCGGTCATAACTTTGGCTATCTTCAATAAAATCAAACACCCGCCAGCAATCCAATTCATCATCAGTATAAAAATAATTACCATTTTGGGCTCTGATGGTATTCAATACCTTTCTTTCGTCAGGATTGTTATCCGAAATAAGATCAGTCAGATAATCTGTAACCCTTATCATGTTGGAGGTTAAACTTCTAATATCCTTAAACACTTCCTGATTAACACGTTGTAACAAATAATTTTGTTCAGTGGTAAGGACTTTATAAGAATCATTAATATGGCCGGAACCATAGGGAAAAACATTCTTCACTTTACCATTTACCCTGAAATTTTCAGCAATCTTGAATAAATCTGTCTGCATCCTGAATTACCTCCAGAGTTTTTCAGGGTACACTTGCATTTCAATCAGTTGATTGATATTTTGCACCGCCAGGTCTTTATCTTCCTTATAGGTAACACCAAACCACTTATCCTGCGATTGCAGCACTTTCAGATTTATATAACCTTTATCAATCAAATCATTTATCACAAACGGAATATAAAACTCCCCTTTGGGATTATCAGCATTTTCAAGAATGAATTCTGTAAAATACTTTTCAAGGTATTCAAAATATGATGGGGTAAACCCCCAGATATTCATTGAAACCACTTCGTTACCTGTTAATTCCATAAAATCCCCTTCGGATAATTGTGAGATGATCTCTCCATCAGTCTTTTCAATATGCGTCCTTTCAACAACCGTTTCAAGGAAAGCGTCTTTATTAGTCTGACAAACCCCTCTTGATACATATCCATGTTCAGATAGCGTATTTTTCAAACCATAACCCACCATGCAATAATTAGGTTTAGAGTTGTCAGATACTTCATTTAGGAATTCAGGGATCATTTGGTAAGCATTTAGGCCATAATAATCATCTGCGTTTATAACCACGAATGGTTCTTTTACAACATCCTTTGCTACCAGCACTGCATGACCGGTTCCCCAGGGTTTTGCCCTGTCAGGATGAATTTGAATCCCTTCGGGAACCATACTGTTTAATTCCTGGTAAGCATATGCAGTTTCAATCTTACCATCCAGTTTACGCTCAAAAGTTTCTTTAAATGATTCTGCAAAACTTTCCCGGATAACAAACACTACTTTCCCGTATCCTGCCCTGATTGCATCATAAATTGAATAATCGATGATGGCTTCTCCATTGGGACCAACAGGGTCAACCTGCTTCAATCCCCCGTACCGGCTTCCCATCCCGGCAGCTAATATCAATAATGTTGGTTTCATTTACGATTAACTTTTTTCTATTAACTATTTTCTCACCCTGATTCAGGCGTCCATGCTTGAATTGTTTCTTTTTCCAACTTTATTTCCTGCAATTGCAAAGTACATTATGTACAGGTAACAAGGCACCATAATCCAATAGGCATGTTTCGCTTGAATAAACTCAACATCCGTCAAAGCCCCATATAGCAATGGCAATAAAGCGCCACCAGCAATTCCCATGATCAGAATAGCAGATCCAATTTTTATGAATTTTCCCAAGCCGTCAATTGCCAGCGGCCAAATGGCCGGCCACATAATGGAATTGGCAAACCCCAGTGCAGCTATCATTAGAATTGAAGTAAATCCTGAGGTAAGCGTAGCCACAATTGCAAATAACACACCCAGTATCGAAAACAAGGTTAATGCCCTGGCCTGCGACAGGTACTTTGGTATGGCAATTATCCCAACAAAATATCCAACGATCATGGCCACAAGCGTAAATGAAGCGAAAAACTTAGCTTCAGAAAATTCAAATCCCAGGAAATTACCATAACTGATCAAGGTATCAACAGCAATCACTTCTACTCCGACATAAACAAATATTGCAAGCGCACCTAACCACAAATACGGAAACTGCCAGATACTTGTTCTATTTTCTGCAGGTTCTTTATCATTCTTTTCATCCTTTTGTTCCACATCAGGTAAAGCAGAAAATCTCACAAGACCTGCAAGAATTACCAAAACTACTGCCATAACAATGTATGGCATAATTACTTTTTCAGCCAATATATCTAATTCCATTGCTTTGGTAACCGCATCCATACCGCTAAGTTGAATAACCAGATCATCAATTCCCTCAAGTACAACCGCTCCTAAAATAATCGGGCTGAGTATTCCTGCAAACTTATTTGCCACTCCCATAATGCTTATCCGTTTGGCGGCACTCTCAATGGGACCCAAAATAGTAACATATGGATTGGATGCTGTTTGCAAAATTGCCAGGCCCGTTCCCTGTATAAATAATCCGGTAAGGAAAAGGCCATAAGTTCTTGTCATTGCTGCTGGAATAAATACCAGGGCGCCAACGGCCATGGTTATCAATCCGATGGACATGCCATTTTTAAATCCTGTTTTTTTCAAGACAGCTGATGATGGTAAAGCCATTACAAAATAGGAAATGTAAAAAGCAAATGTCACCCAAAAAGATTCAAAAGCAGTGAGTTCACAGGCAATTCGCAAATAAGGAATTAAGGTAGCATTGAGCCAGGTTACAAATCCGAAAATAAAAAACAAGATACCAATGATGGTAATGGGGATCAGGTAATCTTTTTTATGGTTAAGAGCACTCACAATCAATAATATTTATAATTGGAAATTAAAACGGGCAAAGATAAAATATTATGTTTTGCTAATTTGAATATTGTCGGACAAACTATGAACAAACACAAACTTTGAAGGATCGAATGAAATGAATAATGATCCGTTGCTTAAACATATGTTGAATATGGCTTTCTCCCGGCTTAAAATAATATGCAATGGTATTCCCATACTAATAATTAGTTCCATTTGATCAGGATATTCAATAATATCAGTAATCTTACCTTTAAATAAACTCTCTGAGGATTTTGAATTTTTATTTTCTAAAATCGAAATACTCTCTTGGGGAATCAACACGTTACCCTGTGGCGGTATGCTATTGTTTACCTCCACTGAAACTGCATCTTCGATTAAAATTTTATTTTTGGCTATGGATTTATAACGAAAGTAATTTTTGATGCCCATAAAACTGGCTATAAAACGGTTTCCGGGTTTCGAAAAGACCTCTGCCGGAGTCCCCTGCTGGATGATCTTTCCTTTATCCATTATGGACATTTTTGTGGCAAGATAAAATGCTTCGCGGTAATCGTGCGTTATATGAAGAATGGTTTGCCCGTTTTTATGAAGTTTCCTCAATAAGTCCCTGATCTCCTGCTTCAACTGCACATCCAGCGATACAAGAGGTTCAT
>JAUVJI010000021.1 GCA_030596605.1 Bacteroidales bacterium | reverse complement strand
GCTCCCTTTTCATTCATCTCGATGATCGTGCCTTTATGTACAGATCCTAGCGTAAACACTGACTCGAATACATCCCATGGATTTTATTCTAATTGTTTATGTCCGAGGCTTAATCTCATGTTTTCTTCATCCACATCAAGAACAACAACTTCGATGTTTTCTCCAATCTTAGTAAATTCGGCAGGATGTTTTATTTTTTTCGACCATGAAAGATCTGAAATATGGATCAACCCGTCAACACCTTCTTCAAGTTCGACAAAAATCCCAAAATTGGTGAAATTGCGAACTATGGAAGTATGTTTTGAGTTAGCCGGATATCTGCCCTTGATATTGATCCATGGATCAGGGATCAGTTGTTTGATACCCAGCGACATTTTTCTTTCTTCCCTGTCGAGGGTCAAAATTACAGCTTCTACTTTATCTCCAACCTTAAGGAAATCCTGGGCTGTTCTTAAATGCTGTGACCATGACATTTCTGAAACATGAATAAGTCCCTCTACTCCGGGAGCGATTTCAATAAATGCACCGTAATCGGCAATAACAACAACTTTTCCTTTAACTTTATCTTCTATCTTGAGTTTAGTATCGAGCGATTCCCATGGATGAGGTGTTAATTGTTTCAACCCAAGTGCGATCCGTTTCTTATTATCATCAAAGTCAAGAATAACTACCTTGATCTTCTGGTCTAACTCAACAATTTCTTCCGGATGATTGATCCTTCCCCACGAAAGGTCAGTGATATGGATAAGTCCATCAACACCACCCAGATCAATAAATACACCATAAGAAGTAATATTTTTAACAGTACCCTCAAGCACCTGACCTTTTTCAAGTTTCGACATGATCTCGATCTTCTGTGCTTCGAGCTCGTCTTCAATAAGTGCTTTATGTGATACTACCACGTTTTTATATTCATGATTGATCTTCACAACTTTGAATTCCATTGTCTTGTCAACAAAAACGTCATAATCGCGGATGGGCCTCACATCTATTTGTGAACCGGGTAAGAAAGCTTCAATTCCAAACACATCAACGATAAGTCCACCTTTTGTTCTGCATTTAACATAACCCTTGATGATCTCATCTTTTTCGTGGGCTACGTTAATCCTTTCCCATGAGCGTAGTATCCGTGCTTTTTTGTGCGACAATACCAATTGACCTGTTGTGTCTTCCTGGTTTTCAACGTAAACCTCAATCAAGTCTCCAATTTTCAAATCAGGGTTATAACGCAACTCGCCCAATGGAATAACACCATCCGATTTAAAGCCTATATTTACGACAACTTCCCGGCTGCTTTTTGCAACAACAGTACCATCCAAAACCTCATGTTCAGTAATGGATTTAAGCGTATTATCATAAATATCTTCTAATTTCTGCCTCTCTTCGGTGGTATATTGCTCCTGCTTTTTGCCTATTGAATCCCAGTCGAATGAGGGTGGTTCAGTTGTAATAGGAGTTGGTTCTGCTTTCTCTTCAACCGGCTTTTCTTCTTTTAATTCTTCTTTTACTTCTTCTTTCGAATCCTTTTTATTTTCTGTCTCAACTTTAACATCCTCTTTAGTCTCTTCAGGAGCATCAGTTTTATCTTCTGTTTTAACTTCAGCTTCTTTCTTCTCTTCTGTTTTCGCTTTGGATTTGGTTTCCTTTTTTACTTCCTCTTCTTTTGTTTCGGCTTTTTTATCTTCTTTGGGTTCTGCTTTTTCTAATTCTGCTGTTTCTTTCTTATCCTCTGCTTTTTCTAATTCAGGCTCTTCACTTTTCTCAGTAGCTTTTTTTACAGTGGTTTTTTTCTTTTCTTCTTTCTCAGTTTCGGCAACTGCCGTATCCTTAACTTCCTCTTTTTTTTCTACCTTTGGCTCTTCAGTAACCGCATCAGTTACTTCAACATTTTTCTTTTCTTTAGTTTCTTCTGACATTATTTAAACTTTGTATTCCGATTGTTCAGGCTTCCTCCCCGATTAAAGGATTTCAGGAACATTTCGGAAAGTGATTTAACATTACGTTCAAAATCGGGGGTGCAAAAGTACTGTTTATTTTTATATATCCTATATCTTTGCGGTTTTAATTCAGGGCAATCTGGTCTTAAATTTTAAATCTGTTAAGAGATTAATATTTGTAATATCAAAAAGTTAATAAACTATGGCCCTTATTTGCGGAATCATTGGAATAACTAATATAGGTAAGACTACCATTTTTAATTGTATTTCAAAATCGAAGGCTGAAATAAGCGATTATGCATTCAGCGCATCAAAATCTAACTTAGGCCTGGTAGAAGTACCCGATAACAGGCTGAATGAGTTAGCAAAGTTGGTTAACCCGGCAAAGGTTACACCGGCTACTGTTGAAATCGTGGATATTCCAGGTCTGGCCAAGGGAGCCAGTCATGGCGAGGGAATTGGAAATAAATTTCTTAATGATATTCAAAGAACGGATGCGATCATCCACGTAGTGAGATGTTTTGATGATGACAATTTACCACACATCGAAGGATCAATAAATCCTGTCAGGGATATTGAAATCGTTGACCTTGAATTACAGGTAAAGGACCTGGAAATGGTGGAGAAAAAGATCGAACGGTTAAAAAAAATAGCAAAATCGGGTGATAAAGAAGTTTTGAAATCCATTGATATTTTGTTAAAATACAAAGAGCATTTTGAAAATTTTCAGAATGCAAGAACTATAAATTTATCTCAAACTGAGAAAGAAGTTGTTAAAGATTTGTTTTTGTTGACTGACAAACCGGTTGTTTATGTTTGCAATGTAGATGAGGCTTCTGCGGTTAAGGAAAATAAATATGTTGAGCAGTTCAGGGATGCCCTTCAGGATAGCAAAGCAGAAATACTTGTTGTTGCCGGAGCCCTTGAGGCTGATATTGCAGAGTTAGATACCAAGGAAGAGCGGATGGAATTTCTTGAAGATGCCGGATTGGCTGAACCAAGTGTTAACCTGATGATACGAGCGGCTTATGACCTACTCAGTTTACAATCTTTTTTCACTCTAGGCCCCAAAGAAGCACATGCCTGGACTATCAGGAAAGAGCTAAATGCCCGGCAGGCAGCAGGTACAATCCATAGCGATCTGGAGCGTGGTTTTATCAGGGCCGAAGTAATCAAGTACGCTGACTTTATTAAATACGGTTCAGAAAACGCAGTAAAAGAAGCCGGTAAAATGAAATTGGAAGGCAAGGACTATATTGTTCAGGATGGTGATATAGTGTTTGTGAGATTTAATGTTTGATAGTCCTTAACTTTTGCAAGTGCAACGCAGCGAAAGTCTAGGAATATCAAATCCCGTTCACGAAGTGAAACGGGATCTATTTTGACCCTGAATTATTTGATTGTATTATTTCTGGATTCCCAGATTTCGCGGGAATGCTTTTTTAGAATTGCAGTGCAATGGGATCACCCCTTCTTGTCCCCTCCAGAAACAAGTTCGGGACAGGATCTCAAGGGGGGATAATGCTACCCTTGATTAATCTGATTAGATAGATGCTGGCGGTTTTTACGGATCAGCTCACACAGTAAATGCTTCTCATTTATTTGCTTTATTATTCGATTATTATTATCTTTGCTGCTTAACCAAAAGGCTACTTTAATGAAAGCTATTAACACTTTCTTCCAGCCCATATACATCTTAATGATTTCTACAAGTTTGATCTTTAGCATACTCTTAACTGGACAGGACATTTCGACCGTTGAGGAAATTTATGATTTTGAGGTTGATGATATTTTTCATTATGATTTTAGTGCCGAGTATGGAGGAGGGTCGGGAATGATATCTATAACGAACATAGAAATACTGGATAAATACTATTCGCCAAATAATGATACTTTATTTTACATAAGGGATATTGATTACCAGGAAATTTCTGCTGAGAATCCTGTATGGACATTCGAGTATTATATCGATACTGTTTATTATATTTATCTTGATTCATTGATCAATTCAGGTAATATTGATTCGGTATATACAAATATCAATTTATACAACGGACGTATTATAAATTATATGGAGGATATTACTTACGACCATACATGGAAATTAAAGTTTGTAAAAGGTTGCGGATTAGCATTAGAATATTTTTATGATGAAAATTATTTTTCAGAGGGCAGTAATGAACTGGTTTATTACAATAAAGGAGGCGAGGAGTGGGGAACTCCTATTATTGTTTCAACCAATGGAAAATCTAACAAATATTTAAAAATTACTGTTTTCCCCAATCCAGCAAACAACAGACTAAATTTCAACTTTCAAAATCCAAATTGTTCTTATGAAGTTGAACTCCGAAACCTCTACGGCCAATTAGTAAAACAAGAAAAAAACATCCAATCCCCATATTTCGAAATGAATGTTGCTGATTTAAAAGCGGGTGTGTATTTTTATAGGATAGGGGAAAAAGATAGAATTGTGCAGCAGGAGAGAGTAGTTATCAGATAAAAGGATTAGTGCTATTGCTATTTGAGCTTGATTTTTCCTTCAATTTAGATTTCTCGACCTGTTAGGTTTGCCTCCGTTTTAGTCTGGCCTCAACCTAACAGGTCTGGTAGCTTAGAAATACAAATAATGAAATACAAATCCCTTCTCCTTATTATACTCCAGGGTAGGAAACGGAATTTTAACGAAGTTCAAACCATTCAGTAGGAATTTGAGAAAATGGGACCGGGTTTTTATCCTTGCCAGGTCAACATCAAGGGAAAGGAAATACTGGCTATACCTTGGGTACTCCGGTAATGGAATTCCATCAATTTCTGAAGGATTGTAATTGGCTCCTAACATCCCTTCAGCTCCATATCCTATAGATACATTCAACCAGCCCGGAAACTTCGATCTTTTTGGTAAAAATGCTTTAATATTCCCGGATAGCCAATATGTCTGTCCATTATAGTCTTTTAATGCTCTTTCAAGATGACTGGATCCTAGTTGATCTGCTCTGTATTGAGCATACTCAGTTGGATGATATGACCATTTCAAATAAAACCTTTGTTCATCCCATCCCAATTGCTGTCCTATAAACAATCCTGTGCCTGCAGCATTGGCGGCAAAATCCCAAACAGAGGCACCCCATTCAGCTGAGAATCCATCCAAAATCTCAACAATGGTTAAATAGAAAAACCCTGCTGATCCACCTAACCATATTGATTTCTTCCGTTCTATACCTGCCCATCTGTAGAACTCATAACCAAATTTTCCAATATAGGCAGATGTAGTTGCATGGCCTATTTTGTCCACCCCCATCCATTCTTTACCATCATTTATCCATTGAAAAGAAGATTGTGGATAATCCTTATACCAGGCTTGGTAGAGCACAGCCAATGTAGAAGCATAAATAACTCCCTGGCCACCCAGGACATATGCCAACCTTTTTTTATTTAGGGTATCAGGATACTTTTTGAAGAAATACGGATCAGACTGTGAAAAACATTTTACAGAAAAAAGCAGAAGAATTGACCAACAGATAATATGAATCTTAACATTGAACTTATTCAAGATCATGAATTTTAAAAGATGTAAAAGTAGAATTAAATTAAACTTCATTCCTTGTGATCCATAAATCTTACAAACAGCTATTTTTTGATATTTCGTGCATCAAGCGCACGCCGATACCGGATGGCATTAATATTATGCTGGGCATGCGTCGTAGCAAAAACATGATACCCTGAAAAATCATCTTTTGCACAGAAGAACATATAATTATGGTCTTCCCTGTTCAATACGGCATTGATAGACGCAATTGACGGTATGCAAATTGGGCCGGGAGGCAAGCCAAAATAAATATAGGTATTGTATGGGGAATCAACCTGCTTATGGATATTAAGGACCCTTCTGATACCAAAGTCACCCCAAGCATAAATTATAGTTGGATCAGCTTGCAACCGCCATCCGTATTTCATCCTGTTCATATAAACTCCTGCTATCTTTGCTTTTTCATCATTTTTTGCTGTTTCTTTTTCAACTATTGAAGCCAATACGCTTACCTCCTCAGGATCAAGGCCTATTTCTTCAGCTTTATGTCTTCGATCTGCGTTCCAGAATTTATTGTACTCGATATACATTCTGTCCATTAAGTCCTTGGGTGTAATATTCCAATAAACCTCATAGGTGTTGGGAAGGAACATGATAAGGATTGTTTCCTGATCAAAACCAAAAATGCTTATATAGGCCGAATCTCTAAGAAGTTTAATGATCTCTGTTGAATCAGATTCAATTTGCATGGCTATCTTTTGGGCCAGGCTTTCTTTTGTGCGGATATTGTTAAAAATAAGTTTTATCGGTATTTGTTCCCCCGCCCGCAATAAGTTTATTAGTTCATCATTGCTCATTCCATTGGTGATGAGGTACCTGCCAGGATGAATATTATTTTTCAGGTTCTTCTTTTTAGCGAGCCATTCAAAACTTATCCTGTTAATCACAATTCCTTTTTCATACAAACATGTTTTCACATCCTCAATTGAAGATCCGGTTGGGATGAAAATAGATGTTGACTGTTCATTTTTTACCCAGGTATTGGGTTTTAATATGACTTTATATAATTGATAGGCAATGATAACAGCAGCAATTATTAAAATCAAAAGGAAAAAAAGGATAAATTTTGAAAATTTTGATTTCTTTTTAGTCCTCCCTCTGTCATATCCGGAATGGTAGTATTCCATTTGTAATCAGTAGTTTATTTTGATAAAATTAATTGTTGATTTCTACGTAAAATTTCAAATATTGTTTTACCTATAATTAACTAACGATAAATTAATTGTAAGATATATTCATCTATCCACTTATCTTTGATATGTAACCAGTTCTTCTTCAAGCCAATTATTTGAAAACCATGATTTTTAAATAAATTTAAACTGGCTGTATTCATATCAGTAATATTGCAATACACCTGGTGTAGATGTAGTGTCTTAAAACAATAATCCAACAACAGTTTAAGTGATTCAGAAGCATACCCTTTTCTCTGTTCACTTTTAATTATGAGTATCCCTATACCCGCCCTTTTATTTGTGGGATCGAAATCAAAAAGGTCAATGCTTCCAATTGTTGTCTTGTTTCCCTTTTCAATTTTATCTATCATCAGACGAAGTTGTTTGTTGGTGTATATATCCTGAGTTGAATTTATGACATACTGGTCAAGAACAAATCGTGAAAAAGGGACAACCGTATTGCTCAAATGCCATATTTTTTCATCGTTCTCCCATTGATATAGCAGGTCAACATCCGATGGTTCAAGGGCTCTTAACTCAATATTTTTTCCTTTCAACATTATTCAAATTTCTTAATTATGGAAGTAATTTTTTCCAATTTATTTTTAAGTAGAGCTTTATTAATAGCTTCTACGAGTAATCGTAAGTATGGTTCTGTGTTGGATGGCCTGATATTAAACCACCAGTCTTTGAATTCAATCCGGTAGCCGTCGAAATCATAAAAAGCATCAACCTTATCATTTTTTGTGAAAAATTCTTTCACGGCCTCCATCGCTTCAACCTTTTTTTCAATTGTGAAATTTATTTCCCCTGAACTTGCATACTTTGCTATTTGGTTAATTAGTTCTGAAACTTTGATTCCCTGCTTTTTGAACTTACTTAAAATTTTCAGAATTATGAGGCAAGCCATAATTCCGGAATCGGAATAATAGAAATCACGAAAGTAATAATGACCGGCAAGTTCACCTCCGTAAATACCATTTATTTCTTTGAGTTTCTCAGCAGCAAAAGCCCTTCCCACTTTCCAGGTATGTACTTTGCTGTCAAATTTTTCAATGTATTCAGTAACAGATTTAGATGTTCGAATATCTTGAAGCACATTTCCCTTTAGTCCTTTTTCTTCTAAAAAATAATGAGCCAAAACGCCAATCATCAGGTCAGGCGAAATGAAGTTTCCTGTTTCATCTACAAACATCACCCTGTCGGCATCGCCATCAAAAATAACACCCACATCACATTTTTCGTTGATGACCAAATCCTGAAGCTGCCTGACATTTTTCATTACCAGAGGATTTGGCTCATGATTAGGAAATGTTCCATCCAATTCCAGGTTAATGTATTCAGGATGATCTTTCAGGAAGTTTTTTATAAGTAAACCGGCCATTCCATTTGAACAATCCACTGCAATTTTTAGATTGGAAATATCACTTACATATTGATTTAAGAATTCAATATAATCCTTTAATACATCATGTTCAATAATTTTTCCTTTAACATTATTGATATTAATGGATTCGTTTTTAAGGATTTTGGCTTCGATTTTTTTTAACCCATTGTCATATCGAACAGGCAAAGCTTCTTTACGAGATACCTTTAGTCCATTATATTCTTTGGAATTGTGCGATGCTGTGATCATGACTGATGCATGAAAATCATATTTTGCAGTTGACCAATAAATCATTGGGGTTGTAGTCAGTCCTGCATTGTAAACATCTGCACCGAAATCAGTGATCCCTTTACATAAACTTTCGAAAATCTCAGGAGACGAAATCCTGGCATCCCTGCCAACTAAAACCTTTTTTGTTTTAAGTAGTTCAGGAAGAAAGAAGCCAATTTTATAAACATCTTCTTCTGTAAATTCCTTGTTGTAAATTCCCCTTATATCGTAAGCATGAAAGGCTTTCATAAGTTTTTACTTAATCGAATTAAAATCCCTGATAATATAAACATCATAATCTCCAAGATATTTAAAACCTCCCTTGAGGTAAAGATTTATTGCCCTGGAATTATTTCGATGAACTTCAATTTTAAGCTGCATTCCTGCATTTTTTGCAAATTCCAATGAAGCTTTGAGTAGAGATTTTGAAAATCCCTTCCCTTGATGCTCAGGTTGGATGCCAAAATGATGAAGGTACATTCTTCTGCCATCACATGTCATCCAGGATGTTCCAATAATCTCACCTGTTTCACTATTTTCCAGAATCAACAGCTTTCCACCTGATTGTATCGTTTTTTCAATAACTTGCTCATCATCACCCCTGAAAGTGCCTCCCATGTCTGTATTTTCCCAAAGTTTTTTAACTTCTGGGTAATCATTCTTTCGATAATCTCTTATTGAAAAGTTTGAATTCATATTTTCAAATTTCAATCTTTCCTTCAAAAACTTTCATAGCAGGTCCTTCAAGCCAAATATCAGTAAATACTTCACCATTTCTATTAAACCTGACTTTCAAATCACCACCGTAGGTTTTAATATTAAAAGATTCCTTACTTCCAGCCATGATCAAATGAGCCGCAATTGCTGAAGCTGTAACTCCGGTACCGCATGATAAAGTGAGGTTTTCCACACCTCTTTCAAAAGTCCTTACCTCCAGGTTTTCCCCTTTTATTTCAACAAAATTTACATTAACTCCATTTGGCTGAAACTTTTCATCCCATTGCAGTCTTTTTCCTTCTTCCAATATATTCACCTTATCAATTTCTTCTACAAATTGCACATAATGTGGTGAACCGGTGTCAATCAAATAGTAATCCTCAAATTTTTCAATCTTGTTAACATCAGATAACTTTAAAGAAACGATTGCCTCATTTCCTTTTGCTGATTTGATTTCTGCTTCATGTTCTCCATCAATTGCACGAAATCTGGTTTTGTTATTAATAATGCCAAGATCTTTCGCAAAAAATGTGATACACCTTCCGCCATTTCCACACATTGTTCCTTCTTCTCCATCTGCATTAAAATAGACCATTTCAAAATCAAACTTTTCCGATGACTTCAATATCATGATTCCATCTGCTCCAATCCCAAAATGTCTGTTACACAATTGAGCAAATATTCCATTATCCGGTTGAATATTATTCTTTCTATTATCAATCAGGATAAAATCATTACCTGCTCCATGATATTTTGAAAATGGATGTTTCATGCTTTATGTCATATTGGCATTTACAAATTTAATATTTGTACTCGATTTGCAATAGTTTCTTTAATACAATGTGTTAACATAATTTAACAACAATACAATAATACTATAAAATACCGGTCGTTGAAAGAATTGACATACAATTTTTAAATTTTCTCAATAGTTTAATTTAGTGGATGGGTATAATTATTGTCCAACGATTTTAAACAATTCAGTTAGGTTAAATGTTATAAATCAATAATAGTTATGAAAAGATTTTTTAGTTTTTTTCTGGCAGCCTTATTAGGTGCAGCAATTTTCGCAGTCGTTTACAGGTCAATTGATAAAAAAGAAACTCAACAAGAGATTTCTGAAAACAACAATTTGCCTATTCATCAAACAAATTACACTCCTCGTTCAGCGGTAATCGGGCCTGATTTTGTAGATGCGGCTGATGTAACTGTTCATGCTGTCGTTCATATCAAGTCAGAATTACAACAAAGGAATCAAGTTTACAATGATTTCTTTGATTTGTTTAATGATTTCTTTGGAGGCCATCAATACCGTTACAATGCGCCGGTTGTTGCCTCAGGATCTGGTGTGATTATTTCTTCCGATGGCTATATTGTTACTAATAATCATGTTGTACAGCAAGCCAGCAAATTGGAAATAACATTAAATGACAGAAGATCTTTTGAAGCCATTGTTATAGGTACTGATCCCACAACCGACCTTGCTTTAGTAAAGATAGATGTCGAAAATTTGCCATTTATTACATATGGTAATTCCGATGAGGTTAAAGTAGGTGAATGGGTACTTGCTGTTGGAAATCCATTTAATCTTACATCTACTGTAACTGCCGGAATCGTTAGTGCAAAAGCAAGAAATATCAATATCCTGGGCAAAGTATCCGCCATAGAATCTTTTATCCAAACTGATGCAGTAGTAAACAGGGGAAATAGTGGTGGTGCCTTGGTCAATACTGAAGGAGAACTTATTGGGATCAATGCTGCAATTGCATCTAATACCGGTTCGTATACCGGTTACTCATTTGCCATTCCTGTCAATATTGTAAAAAAAGTAATGAATGATATTTTGAATTTTGGTGAAATTCAGCGGGCTTATTTGGGCATTTCGTTCAGAGAAATTGACAGTGAGTTTGCAAATGAAAAGGGACTAAAGGAAATTAAAGGAGTATATGTTGTTGAAGTTTTGGATAACGGTGCTGCTGATGATGCTGGCATTAAGCAGGGAGATGTTATTGTGAGGGTAAATAGCACGGATATTAATTCTAAATCTTCCTTACTTGAAACCATTGGAACGCAAAGGCCGGGTGACGAAGTACAAGTGTATATAATGAGGGATGAGAATTTGAAGGAATTTAAAGTCACATTGAGAAATAGAAGTGGCAACACAGATATTGTTAAAAAGGATAAGATCGAAATTCTGGGTGCAACTTTCGAAGCATTACCTCAAGAAGATTTGGATAAATTAAATATTAGTAGCGGATTAAAAATTATTGACCTTAGAGATGGCAAATTTAAGAGCTCAGGGGTGAGAGAAGGATTTATTATTATATCTGTTGATAAAGAATTGGTAAAATCAGTTGATGATTTAAAGTTTATACTTGAGGGTAAACATGGAGGAACATTAATTGAGGGAATTTATCCCAATGGTCAAAAAGCGTATTATGGAGTTGGGTTATAAAATTTTATTTCGACAAGCAACCTTTTAACTATTTAGTGCGTCATAGGAATTCTTGTTAGTGAGACACAGGAAATTTAATACAATAAAAGACAGCGAATTAAAGTTTAATTTTCAGTTGGATAGTAATTTATTACCAATAAATTTTTTTAAGAAAAAAGTTTTTTGTACATTTGTATACTTTTTTCTTCAGACTTTAAGCATTTGATATTCAGCCATTTAAGTTAATTTTTTAGTGTAATGAGACAATTAAAAATAACCAAATCGATTACAAATCGTGAAACCGCCTCCCTCGATAAATACCTTCAGGATATTGGAAAAGAGGAATTGATAACGGCAGATGAGGAAGTTCTGTTAGCACAAAAGGTAAAACAAGGAGATCATTTAGCCCTTGAAAAATTAGTAAAGGCTAACTTACGTTTTGTCGTTTCGGTTGCAAAACAATATCAAAATCAGGGATTAAGTTTGCCTGATTTAATTAATGAAGGAAATCTTGGATTAATTAAAGCAGCCAAAAGATTTGATGAAACCCGTGGTTTTAAGTTTATCTCTTATGCGGTTTGGTGGATCAGGCAGTCAATTTTACAAGCGCTTGCTGAACAATCAAGGATCATCAGGTTACCTTTGAATCAAGTTGGCTCATTAAATAAAATTAAGAAAGCTACTTCAAAATTAGAGCAGCAATTCGAGCGAACTCCTTCTGCGGAAGAAATTGCAGAGAAACTTGAAATGCCCAATTACAAGATTGATGCAGCCAAAAAAATAACAACCCGTTATATTTCCATGGATGCGCCTTTAACTAAGGATGATGAAACGAAATTCCTTGATGTATTTGTTTCTGATGACTCTCCACATACTGACGATACTTTAATGAGGGAATCTTTAGCAAGGGAAATTCAACGATCACTTGCTACCCTTACCAAAAAGGAAAGAGACGTAATTAATCTTTATTATGGGATAGGAATGCCTCATGGTCTTACTCTCGAAGAAATTGGTGCTAAGTTTGACCTCACGCGTGAGCGGGTACGCCAAATAAAAGAAAAGGCGATACGCAGGTTAAAGCATACATCCAGAAGTAAACTTTTAAAAGCTTATTTAGGACAGTAACTATACTTTCAAAAAATAATTAAGGGATTATTACTTTTTTTTGTAATAATCCCTTTTTCTTTTAATTTTGATGCATCAAATATTTAATGATTTAACCATTTAGATTCAATTAAATTATGAGCAAAAAAAACAATTCATCCGAAGCTGAAGCATACGAAAAATCATTACTTGAATGGATAGATGATGAAAAAGCAGGTTTTGAGTTTATCAATGTGCTGGGTAAGCTGTTTTACGATAAATCCATTGAACTGATATTTTTCAGAACCCAGTTGATTGACAGAAGTGCAAGTGTAATTTTACACAAACATTCTTATTCAAAAACTATAATTAACAAGACATTATCCATTCAGGATTCTCTCACTCTCGCAAAGGAACTTTACAGTTTTGCAATGCCCCCGTCAAAAATTGATATAGGCAAGCTTAATATGGAATGGGTAGAAGAAAAAGGCAATTATAGCAATAGTGCATATGCATTCCTTACTGACAAACTGAAAAATATCATTGGGAAGCCACCGAAAAATAATGATCCGGTAGATGTTGTTCTTTATGGTTTTGGCCGGATCGGCAGATTGTTATTAAGGGAATTAATTATACAGGGTAATGGCAGGCAACTCCGACCAAGAGCTGTAGTTACACGTAAAGTTACTCCGGAAGATGTGTCAAAACGGGCTTCATTGGTACGTCATGATTCTGTGCATGGTCCTTTCAGGGGTAATGTGATTGAAGACATGGAAAACAAATCGATTTATTTGAATGGACATGTTGTAAAAATGATTGCCGGTTCTAATCCGGAAGATATCGATTATGAATCTTATGGAATCCATAATGCATTGCTGATTGATAATACCGGTGTTTATAGGGACAGGGAAGGATTAAGCCGTCATTTAAAAGCCAAGGGAATTAGTAAAGTATTATTAACAGCTCCCGGTAAAGGTGACATATCCAATATTGTGTATGGTGTAAATAATAACGATCTGGTACTTGATTCTGAAAATATATATTCTGCTGCATCTTGTACTACAAATGCAATTGTGCCGACACTTAGTGTTCTTGAAAGTAAGTTAGGGATAGAAAAAGGACATGTGGAGACAGTTCATTCATATACTAATGACCAGAACTTGTTAGATAATTATCATAAAAAACCCAGAAGGGGAAGGGCAGCAGCGTTGAACCTTGTAATTACTTCAACTGGGGCTGGGGTAGCCGCTGCTAAGGTGATACCTAGTCTTGATGGAAAGCTAACAGCCAATGCCATCAGGGTTCCGACTGCAAATGTGTCACTAGCGATTCTTTCGTTATCCTTGAAAAAAGCAACAACCAAAGAAGAAATAACAGAACTTTTACGGAATGAAGCACTTCGGGGTAAATACGTAGAGCAGATCAGATTTTCTGCCTCCAATGAATCTGTTTCTTCTGATTTTATAGGTGATCCGGTAGCTTCTATATTTGATAGTCCGGCTACACTTGTTTCAAAAGATGGAAAAAATATTCAGATATATTTATGGTATGATAATGAGTTTGGATATACCATGCAGGTTATCAGGTTATCACGTCATATAGCCAAAGTTAAAAGGTACACTTATTATTAGTAGAAAATAGAATTTTGAAAAATGGGCAGATTTTTATATTTGCCCATTTTTTTATTTTTTATGAATCCGTTTTGAGCAAATAATCAGATATTTGCAAAAACTACAAAAGATTAAATAATGGCTCGCACAAAATATATTTTTGTTCTTGGTGGTGTTGCTTCCTCTCTTGGAAAAGGAATTATTTCGGCATCTTTGGCTAAACTTTTACAATCCCGGGGATTTTCCGTTGCCATCCAAAAACTTGATCCCTATATCAATGTTGATCCAGGAACGTTAAATCCATACGAACATGGCGAATGCTATGTTACAGAAGATGGCGCCGAAACAGATCTGGATCTGGGTCATTATGAAAGATTCTCTAATGTGCCGACCTCCCAGGCGAATAATGTAACCACAGGCCGTGTTTATAAAACAGTAATTGAAAAGGAAAGGAGAGGCGATTATCTCGGACATACCGTACAGGTAATTCCACATATCACTGACGAAATCAAAAGAAGAATTAAGTTATTGGGAAAATCCAGAAAGTATGATTTCGTTATTACTGAAATCGGTGGAACCGTGGGTGACATTGAATCCTTACCCTATATTGAAACAGTTCGGCAAATGCGTTGGGAAATGGGCAGGGATTGCGCAGTTATCCTTTTAACGCTTGTACCATATCTTGCAGCTGCCGGAGAGCTTAAAACAAAACCTACTCAACATTCGGTTAAAACATTATTGGAATCAGGAGTTCAACCGGATATTATAGTTTGCAGAACGGAAAAACCTCTCAATCAAGGATTAAAAAATAAAATTGCACTTTTCTGTAATGTTGAACCTTCATCTGTCATAGAATCAAGGGATGCGAAAACCATATACAGGGTGCCTCTGATGATGCGTGATGAAAACCTGGATACAGAAGTGTTGAGAAAGACTTTAATGCCTATTGAGACATCTCCTGATTTAAAAAAATGGGAAGAATTCCTTTATAAATTGGAAAATCCGACGGATGAAATAAATATTGGCCTGGTAGGTAAGTATGTAGAGCTCAAGGATGCCTATAAATCGATTACTGAATCATTTGTTCATGCCAGCGCCGCCAATGAATGCAAAGTCAATGTTAAATTAATTCACTCTGAGCACATCAAAAAATCGAATGTTGCAGAAAAACTAAAAGATTTAGACGGGGTACTTGTTGCTCCCGGATTCGGCGAAAGAGGTATTGAAGGTAAAATTATTGCCATTGGATATGCCAGGGAAAGTAATATTCCATTTCTCGGAATTTGCCTGGGGATGCAATGTGCAGTCATTGAGTTTGGAAGGAATGTGCTTGGATATAAAAGCGCCCATTCAACAGAAATGAATCCCGACACCAAATACCCGGTGATCGATCTGATGGAGGAACAAAAAAAAATTAAAGGAATGGGTGGAACCATGAGGCTTGGCAAATATCCTTGCAAGCTTTCAAAGGGGACAATAGTCTATGACATCTACCAAACATTAAATATTTCAGAAAGACACCGGCATAGATATGAATTTAATAATGAATACCTGGAGGAATATGAAAATGCCGGGATGATTGCTGCAGGAATAAATCCTAGTGAAAACCTTGTTGAAATTATTGAAATCAAAGATCATCCCTGGTTTATTGGTATACAGTTCCACCCAGAATATAAAAGTACTGTAGCAAAACCCCATCCGCTCTTTGTTGATTTTGTAAGAGCAGCTCTTAAACATAAAAATAATTAGCGACCTATGAAAAGGAGATTCCTATTTATATTTATAATATCATTCTTGTTTCTAAACTCCTGTGATGTTGCTGAAAGTGTGATCAGAGTGTTGGAGGACGAACTTCCACTTACTGAAGAGGAAGTAGTAAAGGGTCTTAAAGAAGCTTTACGCGTGAGTACGGATACAGCCGTTAGTATAGTTTCCGTTACCAATGGATTTTATAAAGATCAGTTGATTAAAATATTACTTCCGCCGGAAGCGAAGGTCATTACTGATAACATGAATCATCCGATGTTAAAGACTATTGGAATAACTGATATGGTTAATGATGTAATTCTCAGAATGAACAGGGCTGCCGAAGATGCGGCTAAAGAAGCAACCCCGATTTTTGCAAATGCCATTAGATCAATGACCATACAAGATGCTTTTAACATACTGAACGGATCAGATACAGCGGCAACTCATTTTTTCAGACAGAAAACCTATAATCAACTTAAAAGCAAATTTAAACCTAAAATAAGTACATCGCTTAACAAGCCTCTTGTAGCAAATGTTTCTGCTAATAAAGCCTGGAGTACTTTGACAAATGGGTATAATCAGGTTGCTAATTTTGTTCTAGGATGGAATAAAGTCAATACACAACTTGATGAATATGTTACACGAAAAGCATTGAACGGATTATTCCTTAAAGTAGCCAATGAGGAAAAACAAATCCGGAAAGATCCGCTTGCAAGAGTTACGGATATTCTGGAAAGGGTATTTGGAAAGAGTTAAATTACACCTCCCCCCAACCACCTAGCCCAGATAAACTGGAAAGGACAAATCTCAGCGCCTCCGCAGAGTAGCTTTAGCACTCGCGGAAAAAACAAAACCCAAATAAATTCCAATTTTTTCAGATCCTCAAGTTACAAACAAGTTTGAAATTTTGAGATTGGATTTCGAGATTTATTTGAAATTTGATCATTGAAATTTGAAATTTATCGCCAAAAAAGCAAAGTTTTCAAAAATAAGACACTAAACAAAAGGAGTGAAGGGTCGAAAATAAATTACGATCTTCTATTCAATTCCTGCAAAATGCTTCATAAATTAACCACATTCGTAAGCGGTTGAGGTTGTAGTTTCAATAAATCCCGTAACATCTATCATAAATAATTATTATCTTTGTTGAAATGGTTATTCCAGAAGTATGGATATTGCAATTTCAATAAATAAAGTACCAGTAAGGTTAACGGAAGAGAGATGGTATCATATTTCAACCGGACACCCTGAAATTGCCGATTATTACTTTGAAATTTTAGAAACAGTAGAAAATCCAAATTTTATTTATAAAGGCAGATTTGACGATTTAATAGCTGTAAGTCAAGTGGATAATAAAGCACGGAAGTTCATCGTAGTTATATATAAAGAAATAGGGATAACAGACGGATTCATAATTACAGC
The DNA here is from genome assembly GCA_030596605.1 of Bacteroidales bacterium. Classification (GTDB taxonomy): domain Bacteria; phylum Bacteroidota; class Bacteroidia; order Bacteroidales; family JAADJA01; genus JAADJA01. Next base: position 23,046 of record JAUVJI010000021.1, on the reverse strand, counting down.
TTTTATTACAAATAAAATCAATTACTTGGATAAAAAGGAATTAATATGGAAAAAATAATCATAGATGAAGCTAAAATCATTTTGCCCTACCTATTAAAACATAAGAATGTATGGGCGAATTATGATAATGAAGCAGACATTTTATACTTGCATTTCAAAAAACCGAATAATGCTGATAATACTGAAATGACAGATGATGATATTATTATCCGATACCAAAAAGATGAAATAATTGGATTATCAATATTAAATGCAAGTAAAAGAATGAATGGATAAGGTTATTATTCAATTCCTGCAAAATGCTTCATAAATTGCACCCTTTCGTAAGCAGCCGGATTGGTGGTTTCTTTAAAACTCATTTTCCCAATGAAATCATCGGTGGTTGTAAATCCGTGTTTATCCATCCACTTTTCAATAAAATCCAACATTGCAGGAATAATATCAGTCCCATTCTTATACAGGGTTGAAGTAATCTGCACAGCTTTAGCGCCAGCCAGTAATTGCTTTACTACACCTGCCCCATCATGAACACCGGTTGAAGCTGCAATATCGCAATGGAGCCTGTCGGATAACATGGCAACCCATCTTAAAGAAGTAGAAATTTCTTCCGGCGTACTGAATACGTTTGTTGCAGTAACTTCAAACTTATCAATATCAATATCAGGTGAGAAAAACCGGTTGAATAATACCATACCTTTAATTCCTGTCCAGGAAAGCTTTAAGGCAGTTTTCGCAAATCCTGCAAAATAATAACTGACCTTAAATGCAATAGGAATAGAAATTTCTTTTACGATGGCCATGGCCACATCAAAATACACCTTTTCATTTTGCTCAGATGAACGTTTAGGGTCGGAAGGCAAAACAAAGATGTTAATCTCAAGAGCATCTGCTCCGGCATCCTGCATCTTTCTTGCAAACGAGATCCACTCGGCTGATGACACACAGTTAATACTTGCAATTATTGGAATTGAAGTACCCGATTTACATTTTCTTATTAAATCAAGGTATTCGGTTATGGAATTGTCTTTTGTGTAGTTACTGATATAATCTTCCGCTTCGGGATAATTATAGATGGATTCGCTTTGAGACACTGATTTCTGAACCTGAAAATCAATTTGTTCTTCGAAAAGAGATTTCAAAACAACGGCGCCTGCTCCCAGTTTTTCCAGTTCCTTAACTTTTTCAAAAGAATTAGTCAATCCTGAACTTCCCACAATTACCGGATTCCTGAATTCGAGTCCCAAATATTTTGTACGTAAGTCTGCCATGCTGCTTATTATTGATTTCTTTAATACGAACTTTAAGCGAACAAATTTAAATATTCATTTTTGATTATTGCTAAATTTTCCTTTTAAAATTTGAATCTGGCAGTAATCATACAAATACAATTATTTCTCCTTAATCAACGTATATTTTTCCGTAACCAACCGATTTGTCGAGATCAACACACACACCACAACATCGTCATTAAACGTGAGTTCCTCTATCTGGAAGACGTAAAAGAAGCAATCAACATCAACACCCTCGAAGAAAGGATTATCCTCAAAAGATGGCTCATAAAGCAACTCCATAATAGTCAGGCTGAGCAGGCGACTTTAGGAGCCATGTCGAAGCTAAAAGAAATTTTATATCCAGTCTTTTTATTTGATTCCTCAGACAAAGACCGGTAAACTCTTCAGAAGCGATTCAAAATATCAGTATGACAGCCGATCTGTAATATATTTCAATAATAATACTGATATATGTAAAAAAAATCCTATAAATGGAATATCTCCCCATTTTAGGAATTAGTTTATTGCTTGCAACTATGGAAATCTCTGAAATTAAGGGCTCTAATACGCAGGTATAATTTTTGATAGGCATTAGTCTTTATTTATAATTCTTTATTTTTAAAAGGGCATTCTTATACCAAGAACTTTATACATGCTTGTAAAAGCAGATAAACAATATTTAAGGAATAACCAAATTATCCTGGTCAATTCCATAAAGCTATCCAGGTTTTGGTGTTTCACTAAAACAATTAATACAACTATCATAATTAAACAACAGCTAAATAAATTTACAAATTAGAAGATTAGAAAATAGATTAGAATTGAGATAAAAAAATCTCGAGGCATTAAAATGAAAGGAGGTATTTAAGATACTGAGAGATGAAATTAATCACTAATTACTAATTAAATAAAAAGAGAAAACTATGAAACGTACAAACTTAATGTTTTTGGTTATTGGATTAGCCATTATTTTTTCTGGTTGCTCAAAAGACAATTCTTTGGCTCCCGAGTTAAGCCAAAGTGATCAGGAAACCTTTTTGAAAGCATCTAAAATACCATTTACGGGTACATCAATGCCTGCTGGTCTTCCTATAGGAGGTGATACAACTTTTTTACCGAACGGTAAGACACTAATAACGGGGGTGACTGTTGAATGGTACGATCATTCTGATTCTTGTGCGGGGATGATTACCGGAAGCTCTTATTGGACTGCGAATTCATTGACCGACCCGGATGGCAGCGCAAAAATGTGGGGAAAGGCTGATATAATTGTGGATGGTGAAAATTGCAGCGGAAAATGGGAATTATCATGGCATGGATACCTGACGCTATACGAAGATGGTAGTGGACTTGAGATAATATGTGATGCTAATGGTACGGGCAAAGAAGGTGACGTGAAGGGAATGGTTGGTAAATGGACATATACAATGAATTATGTTTTTAGTGATCCTACGACTTTTTTCTATGCAACCGATGGTTATATTAAATGAGAGTTAGGGAAACCACAGAAGGATCAGGACTGACTAATTCTGCCCGATTATAAAAATCAAACACACCAGATGTCCGTCAATAGGCGGACAAGGTGTGTTTTTTATCCTTTGCAAAACACATATTGCCTTTCACTTAGGGGGTAGACAATCAGGGTTTAATTTTATAGAATAAAAGAAAGTGTTTCCTGTTGGCACTCGGCTCCAGCCAAATGTCAAATCTAATCCCGCTCAGGCTGAGGAGGCGACTTTAGGAGCTGTCTCGAAGCCCAGCCTCGTGTGCCAGCATGACTTGGAACTCTGCCTGCAATTAATAAACACCCTCGAAGAAAGAATTATCCTCAAAAGATGGCTCATTAAGCAACTTCAAAACAACAAATCAAACGAAAAGCTAATTCAGGCATTGTTTAATTTAATGGAAAAAGATAGGCACCTGCTTCAAAAAAGGTTCAAAATATCAAAATAACTTAAAGGATTTATATTTTCCTAAATATCCTGGGTTTTTCTTACTTTTGGTATGATTAAAAAAAAGTTAGGCAAAATTTTGGAAAGCAAAATAGATAGAAAAAAATGGGACTAAAATCAGTAACTATAAAGGCAGCATGGATCACTTTCCTTGCAATTATACTAGCAGCAATTATTGCTGGTGTTTTTGGAATTTTCAATAAAAACCAAGATGTAGAAAACGATGTTCAGACAATAGAAAACCAAAACAGCCCTAAATCAATAAATATTCAGGGCAATAGTAATACAATAAACTATCATATTACGGATTTCAATAAAGAGCTGCTAAAATACTATGTTGAAGAGAATAAAGAGGATAAAACTCCTGATTTAATAATTGAAAAGATACTATCTGAGCACAGTGATTCAATTTCAAAAGACTTACTTACAGAATATTCAAAAGGTGTATTGAATATATATGAAACCTTATATGAAAATTCTTTATTAAACCTAAATGACACTATCAATTCACAATTCAATGAAAAATCACATGTCTTTGATATCGCTGTTAATACAACAAGTCTTGGACATGATATTCTTATGGTATTTAAGTTGTTGCCTTTAAGTCACAAGGCTAAATATTTGGATATATTGGATTTTATTATTGCTTTAAAAGACATTAAGGTTGCAAAAGGTATAATTATTTGTAATGGCGGTTTTTCTGAAGATGTTGTTGAATTTGCATCAAAAAATAATGTTGACTTATGTACTTTCAAGGATGCACAATCAAGAAAATGGAATGAAAACATTGAGATTCCCGTTGTTTGGATAAAATCTACTCCATTAATGCATGTTGAATTTGGGGTTAAACTAGACGCAGGTGATAAAATACCTGGAGATTTTACAGAACTAATATTTTCATATAATGAAGGTGAAGAAACATTCACCATTAAAGATATTATATCTTATAAATGGGATAATAATCTTATTCCTCATGTAACAGATAGTATTCATCTAATATCCATGAAAACTAGTACTTTAAAAATGAATACATATAATGCTGGTTGGAAAGTCATGGACCAATTGGATATTTATTACACAACGAGGGAAGAGTATTACTTAAGATTTTTTATTCCGGAAGTATATAAAGCCATAGAAAATGTAATAACAAGGGATGTACAATTTACGGAGATTGAAATTGAGTTTGAGATTTTTGATGAAAGTGATAAATGGATAAAAATTGGTGAAGATTTAAAAGAAGATAATTCTAATGGTGAAGATTTTAATCTTCCTAAAGGGTTACTCATTGTTGCTACTGCAACCATAGATGATTTATCAATAGGTGAATTTAATACTGACAAATTTGGCATCCAAAAGATGGAATAAAACTTTGCCTAACATGAAAGTATAAAGAATTAAAACGCTTCATACTTCAGACGTTCCCCATCAGTAATCGTCATTTTTCAGTTAAAAAACAATTGAAGATTGTGTGATAATCCCAAAGCTAAGTAACATAACATGTAGTTATAGGAACAGTCCCTAAAATAAGTCAGCCCACTCCAACACAACGTCAGCCACAACCTATGCTGTCCTATAACCTAATTATGTTAAATAGCCCCTGACCAGCCTCAACCGGCAGACACCCGACCAACCGCACAGGTAAGCCCTCCATTTCTCCGCCTGCCTTGCTTGTATATACAGCCCGCTCCCAACTGACACAAGTCTTCACAATATGATTCAGCTAATGCGAGACTCGTGCCTTGCTTTCAACTACTAAAATTTAAAGATCATTTTTAATAGTTGGCCACATCAACCATGCTTTACTCCGAATCACATGACTTGCCATAAGGGTTTAGCCAAAAATGTTTTCTGATAAATATTGATCAAATACAATAACTCCACTCAATCATCGTATATATTTCACAAAAAGCAAGCATAAAAAATACGTATTTTTGCCCCTCAAATTTGGCAGTTGATGTTTATACTTTACAAAAAGGAAATTAACAGTTTTTTAAACTCTTTGCTGGGCTACATTGTAATTACTGTGTTTCTGCTGGTAAATGGTTTATTTCTCTGGGTGTTTCCGCTTGAATCAAATATCATTGATTATGGTTATGCCAGTCTTGACGGATTGTTTCTGTTAGCCCCATTTGTTTTTCTATTCCTGATACCGGCTATCACCATGCGGTTTTTTGCCGAGGAGAAAAGAAGCGGAACCATTGAGTTACTCATGACCAAACCACTTACTGATATCCAGGTGATACTTGCGAAATATTTTGCAGGGCTTACCCTCGTTTTTATTTCACTTTTGCCCACACTTATTTATTTTTATTCGGTTTACCAACTGGGTTTTCCGAAGGGAAATATTGACACAGGAGGCATGTGGGGATCCTATATCGGATTACTTTTCCTGGGGGCTTCTTTTGTTTCAATCGGACTTTTTGCATCTTCCCTGACGGATAACCAGATCATATCGTTTATACTGGCAGCTTTACTTTGCGGATTTATATATATTGGATTTGAATTTATTTACAATTTGAATCTTTTTGGAAATGTTGATCTTTTCATTAAGACCCTGGGCATAAGTTCACATTATTCATATATGAGCAAAGGTGTTATTGATACAAGGGACTTGTTGTATTTTATCAGTTTGATAACGTTGTTCGTTTTATTGACTAAAATATCATTAGAAACCCGGAAATGGTAAGTTGAAAAATTGTTCACGCAAAGACGCAGAGACGCAAAGTGTTAATTAAAATATGTTGTTAAATGAAATATGATATATAGACAGGATTTAATCTTTTAAGAAATATTTTTGAATTTCTTGGCGACTTAGCGCCTTGGCGAGAAATTTTATGAATAGTGCAAAATAACTTTTAACGATTTGCAAATAACTATTAACTCTTCAAAAGAAACGGTGGAGAACAAAAAAAAGGACATAAAACAGAGTAATATTATTCAATTAGTATTTGGATTGCTGATCATTGTTCTTATCAATGTGATCGGGTATTATGTCTTTACACGATTTGACCTTACTTCCGAAAAGCGTTATACACTATCGGAGCCAACAAAAGAGATGCTAAAGGAATTGGATGATATTGTATATTTCCAGGTTTACCTTGATGGTGAATTTCCAGCCGGGTTTAAGAGGCTGAGAAGAGAAACAAAAGAAATGCTTGATCAGTTCAGGGCTTATTCCGATTATATCCAGTATGATTTTATCAATCCTTCAGCGAGTTCGGACCCGAAAGAAAGAAATGATGTTTATGAGCGTTTAATGGAAAGGGGGCTTAATCCAACTGATTTGCAGGTAAAAACAAATGATGGTTCCAGTCAGCAAATCATTTTCCCGGGGGCGATTGTATCATATAGAAACAATGAAATTCCGATGGAATTGCTTTTATCTCAAATGGGTATTCCACCCGAAGAAGTATTGAATAATTCCATTCAGAACCTTGAATTCAATATTGCAAATACCATCCGGAAATTAAGTACAGCCAACAGGCCAAAAGTTGCATTCATCGAAGGGCATGGAGAACTGAGTGTGCTTGAAACCGCTGACATTGCATATGCATTGAGTGAGTACTATTCTGTTGAAAGAGTGAAAATTAATGGGCAGTTAAACAGTCTCACCGAAAGAGTTAAAGTAGACTCGGTACAAACGGAAGTTCAAAATAAATATGATGCTTTAGTTATTGCCAAACCTGATACTGTTTTTGATGAAAAAGACAAATTTATCGTTGATCAGTTTATCATGCGGGGCGGAAAGGTGCTTTGGCTGATTGATCCGGTTTTTGCAAGCATGGACAGTATCCAATTTTCTTATGCTACGGTTGGGGTTATCAATGAACTAAATCTTGAAGACCAGCTTTTCAATTATGGAGTGAGGTTAAACACCAACCTTGTAATGGACATTAATGCATTACCCATACCGTTGAAAACAGGAGAGGTTGGGGGCGCTCCGCAAATTGATTTTTTTCCGTGGTATTATTTCCCGATATTAAATCCATTGGTTGACCATCCTATTGTTAAAAACCTGAATGCCATCAAAACCGAATTTATCAGTAGTATTGATACTTTGAATAATAGAGGTATTACCAAAACCATTTTGCTTACATCATCGCAATATTCAAGAACAGTAAACACACCCGCTTTAATCAGTCTTGATATATTGCAAAAGGAACCGGATACAAGACTATATAATCAAAAGCACATTCCTGTCGCAATATTACTTGAGGGTGAATTTGAATCCCTGTACCGGAACAGAATATCACCGGAAATTCGGGATAATGAGGATATAGGATTTGTTGCATCGAGTGAGCCCGGAAAAATGATCGTTATCGCAGATGGGGATATTATTAGAAATCAAATTCGCACTTCCGGTACACGGCCAACACCCTATCCATTAGGTTATGACAGGTACACAGGCCAAACATTTGGTAATAAGGAATTCATCCTGAATGCTATGAATTACCTGATTGATGAATCAGGATTGATCTCAATTCGATCGAGAGAGTTGAAATTAAGATTACTTGACAGAACAAAAATCAACAATGACAAATTATTCTGGCAGCTCTTAAATACATTACTACCGGTTGTTATCATAATAATTTTAGGAATAATTATGTTCATAATTAGAAAAAGAAAATATACTTAATATCATTTTGCCGATGAAGAAAAAGAATATCATCATACTGATTATTGTAATTCTTTTAATGGTTATTGCTTTATTTCTCGTTTATAACCAGAGCAGCGGAACTTTTAAAGACAGAACTAAAAATTTTGCCGTACAAGATACAGCGAGTATCACTAAAATATTTCTTGCTGATAAAAAAAACAAAACCGTTTTATTGGAAAAAACAGGTGTAGGAGAGTGGCTGCTTAATTCCCGATTCAAAGCCAGGAATTCAGGTGTTAACATGTTAATGGAAACACTTAAAAATCTGGTACCCAAATATCCTGTTCCTGAAGCGGCCCATAATACAATAGTCTCATATCTTGCCGTCAGTTCAGTTAAAGTTGAAATTTATCAATCTGTTTACCGAATTGATATTTTTGGTTTAAAGTTGTTTCCACATGAGAAGCTTACCAAAACATATTTTGTTGGTGGCGCCACCCCTAATAATATGGGAACTTATATGTTGATGGAAGGCGCTGATGTTCCTTTTGTTGTACATCTTTTGGGCTTCAGGGGATATGTTGCACCACGATATACGACCATTGCAAAGAACTGGCGCGACCATACGGTTTTCCGTATCAATCTTTCAGATATTAAAAGTGTGACCATGGAATTGCCCCGTGATCCGAAAAACTCTTTTAAAGTAATAAATGATAACAGGAAATTATCCTTGTTAAGGTTAGAAACAAATGAGATCATTCCGCAATATGATACCCTAAAACTCTTAAATTTTCTGACATCCTTTGCCGATATTCGTTTTGAAGCAATTCTCAATGAAATGGATCCTGTTAGAAGAGATTCGATTATTAATTCAGTTCCGGAAAACATACTTACTATTGTAGATAATGAAGGGGATAGTTCAGAAATTGTAACCTTTTTAAAACCGAATGATAATCGAAGTTTTGATATGGAGGGTAACATTTATGTGCATGATCTTGACAGATTGTATGCCCTGGTGAATCAGCGGCAGGATTTTGTTTTGATTCAGTACTATGTGTTTGATAAAGTACTTAGGCCTTTGTCCTATTTTGAGATTGAGTAAAACTTACTACTAAGATTTTATTTATGTGTGTCTTATGTTGTTTTCTTTTTTTTGAACCATATAAGGCACATAAGTTTATGTAAGATTCAACAGTGCAATCTTGTGTATGCTTAATAAAATATACGACATTGTTTGCATACTGGATCAGGAATTCCGAGACTTCTCATTTTTCAATAACTTCAACCCATTTACCTTATGTGTTCCTTATATTTCTTATGTGGTTCAAATTTTAAATCATATTAGCACATAAGTTCATATAAGGATTCAAGGCACAAGGAAGATTAATAGACAATCCATTTAAGATGGGTCAGGAGTTCAGAAGTTATTAAATCGGATCAACATCAATTATTACCCTTACCGACTTATAAGAAGATTCTCCTTTAAACCTGTCAATTGTTTTCAGGATATTTTCTTTCTGATCTTTTAATTTTTCATCCCTTTCGAGCTTGATCAAAACATTTTTGATGTAGAGGTTTTTTATTCTTGAAATAAGTGGATATTCAGGGCCCAGAACCCTTTTGCCTAATATTTCCCTGAGCATTATTGCAAACTCTCGCGATGCTTCATTCAAAAGACGGGGATCTTTATGCTTCAGGCTTAAATTTATTAAACGGTAAAAGGGAGGGTATTTAAAATTCCTCCTTTCCAGTATCTGGCTGCTGTACATCGACTTATAATTATGTTCAATAACATCCCTGATTGCAGAGTGGTAAGGATTATATGATTGAATGATAACTTTTCCCCTTTTTTTCTTTCGCCCGGCCCTGCCGCTTACCTGTGCCATTAACTGGAAACTGCGTTCATATGACCTGAAATCAGGATAGCTCAACATATTGTCAGCATTCAGGATGCCTACAATGCTCACATTATCGAAGTCAAGGCCCTTGGTTACCATTTGCGTCCCGACCAGAATTTCAATCCTCTGTTCTTCGAAATCATTGATAATACTTTGATAGGCATTTTTTGACCTTGTTGTATCCAAATCCATTCTTCTGATCCTGGCATCTGGGTATAGAATTTGCAATTCGTCCTCTACCTTTTCCGTCCCGAAACCTTTCATGTGCAAATGTGTGCTGCCGCACGAATCACAGCGCTCAGGGACCCGTCGTGAATAGCCACAATAATGACACTTTAATTGATTATTGTGTTTATGGTAAATGAGTGTTACATCACAATTTTTGCATTCGGGCATCCAGTTGCATGTATCACACTCAATACGCAATGAGAAACCACGCCTGTTTTGAAATAAAATAACCTGTTCCTTATTTTTCAGCGCCTCAGAAACATGATCAAGAAGGAGGGATGAGAAATGCGACTTCATGGTTTTTTGGCGGGTTTCCTTTTTAATATCCGCCACTAAAATCTCTGGCAATTGGATATCGCCAAACCTTTTATTCAGTTCAACCAGTTCGTATTTGCCATTTTTGGTGTTGTAGTAACTTTCGATGGATGGTGTGGCGGAACCCAAAAGAACATTTGCATTATGTTTACCGGCAAGATAAATAGCGGCATCCCTGGCATTGTATCTTGGCGCCGGACTAAATTGTTTGTAAGAATAATCATGCTCTTCATCAACAATAACAAGTCCGAGGTCGCTATAAGGTAAATAGAGAGCTGATCTGGGACCGAGTATGATCTGGTACTTCGATTTATTTATTTTATTATTCAATACATTATTCCAGATCTCTACACGTTCATTTTCATTGTACCTCGAATGGTAAACACCTACTTGATTCCCAAAATACTTTCTGAGCCGGTTGATGATCTGCGTTGTAAGCGCAATTTCGGGCAAAAGATAAAGTACCTGTTTGCCTTGTTCCAGATTTTCTTTGATGAGCTTAATATACAATTCCGTTTTACCGCTTGAAGTAACACCATGTAACAAAACAACATTTTTTTTGCTGAATGAAGATTTTATCTGATCTAAAGTTTCGCTTTGATCATTACTGAGTTCAATATCTTCAGGTAAAGCGGTTTGATCAAAACTCCCAAGCCGACTGATCGTTTTTGAAAATGATAGTAATACACCTTTATCAACAAGCGATTTTATTACACCCGGACTAAATTTTTGTTGTTTTGTCAAATATGCTTGTTTTACATCCCGGATTTTGCCGGATCCAAAATTTGAAAGACTAATGAAGGCCATCAAAACCTCAAGTTGTTTGAAAGCTCTTTTTTCAAGCCGGTTAAAAAGTTCCTGCATTTTATTTTCATCATGGTATTCTTCCGAAAGCTGCAGAAAAGTCTCCTTTTTTGGTTTGTAGCGCTCCTTTAATTCCTCTTCAACCAGAACAATATTTTTTTCAATAAGGCCTTTGATTACAGGGATTACTTTTTTCTGCTCAATGATGTTTTCAACCTCAGTAAGGGTAAGTTTTTTTTGAATATCAAGAGCATCAACCACGAGGTACTCCTTTTCATTCAATTCTTCTACATCACCATCAAAACCAGGATTTAATACTATTTTTGATTCACTCGCAAGTTTAAATGCTGTTGGAATGGCAACATTCATTACCTCTCCGGGTTCACACATATAATATTCAGCAATCCACTGCCAAAATTTGTATTGCAGTTGATTCATGATGGGATTCGTATCCAGAACCGAAAGAATATATTTGACCGCATAATTCTTTGGAGGTATTTCATGGATATTGACAATAATGGCTGTATAAATTTTCTTTTTGCCAAACTGAATAACAACACGCTTCCAGCAAGCCACCGAATCATTTAATTCATACGGCACCCTGTAGGTGAACAAACCGGGAACAGGAAGCGGTAATATGACATCAACAAAAAGGGTTGTTCGGTTCATGATTTTATTATCAGAATAATGATTGTTGTGAATTTTCTTTAGTTTTTATGGTAAATTTCATCGGTGATTTTTTATCCAGGACCACAATACTTTGGTTTTGTTTGAGATAATTTATTAGTTTTCTTGAAGTCCAATCAATTTTTAACCTTTCGATAATTTCCTTCAAAGTAAATTCACCAACTGATAATAATTTTATTATTTCTGAATCAATATCATCAAATGCAGATGCCGGTTCATTAACAACAGATTCTTTTATTTCTGATATTGAATAGTTTTCAATTTTATTTCCTTGGTTGTCAACAGGAATGGCCCCTTTTTGAATTAATAAATTATTGGCATTCTTTTCGGAACTCAACGGTGTTCTGACAAAAATACTTCGTCCTTTTCGCAATCCGTCAACAACACCGGACCATGTTCCACCTTTTTCACTTGATTCTGCAACATAAATTTCTTTGGCTAAACCATAGATAATCGGATTCCTTCCCATTGCAAGTTGTACGCTCCATGGCGCTTTGGGATGAAAAGTACTGAGAACAAGAACGTCTCCTTCGATAATTTGTTTGTAATACTTTTTAAATCCTGATTTAAATGTGGTAATTCCCTGGGGTAAAACTATAATACTTTGCCCTCTGTATTTAATTGCAGAATCCAATGCCTGCTTATCAACACCTTTGGCAAAACCGCTTACAATAACTTTGTATTCTTTACTTGCCTTTTTGGCTACATTGTCTGCAAATTCCAAAGAAATATCCTCTGCTTTACGTGAACCGACGATTGCAATCGAATCCTCCTTCATTATCTGTTTATTCCCTTTTGTGTAAATCAAAGGCGGTGAATAAGCCCGCTTCAGGTTGTCTTTCATTACGGGTGAATAATCAGGAGATGTTATGGGAATTATTTCATAACCTTGCTCTAATAAGTCCTCTACAAGAAATGAAAAATTTGCAAGCTCACTTTTTGCACTTATTAAAAGTTCAATTTCATTTTCATTTAAAGAAAACAGACTTTGCCATTTTGACTTTTCGCAATGAAAGAAATCAACAATACTTTGTCCTTCCTCAAAAAATCGAACTATTAATTCATTCTTCCTTGCAATTCTCATTTTCGGAAGATGTGCCAAAGCCATCCAGTATGCGTATTCTTGTTTCATACAAATTCATTTTTATAAACTTTAAAACTCAGATATCTTTCATTTTTGAATATAAGTAGTTAACACTTTTTTCTTTGTTCCCGCACGTGCGGGATGTGTCTCCTCTGTGATACTCTGTGTAATAGCTGTTTCACAAAGTTACACAAAGAAAGCACAAAGCTGCACAAAGTTTAAACCGGCATAAGAAAAATGCCAAAATTTTCAATATCATCAATTTCTAAATGTATATTTTTATAACTGATACTCATTTTAAATCACCTCCAACTGTTCTTGCTATAACTAATGGAACAATTGATTTAGCTCCAAAATTAGTCAATAATTTACCTATTTCCTTAATAGTCGCACCACTATCAAAAATGTCATCAACAAGCAAGATACTCTTGTTATTGATTTCATCAGGCGCTGTATAATTAAATGCTCCGGAAACATTATCTCTCTTTAAGTAACCATTTTGAAAAACTTTTTGAGGTTGAGTCTCACGTTGTTTTATAAGTTTATGACTAATTGGAACTTTAAGAACATATGAAATTTTCTCAGCAAAATTTTTCACTAATTCACCCGATGTTGTTGGAGGAACATAAACAATCATATCAAAATGTTTATTTCCAAAAGTTTTTCTAAATGCTTTCAAGGTCAGTTTTAGTAAAAAATCGGGAAAGTCGCCACCATTTTCATATTTACAACGATGTAAAACGGTACCAACATTTGAAACCCCATAATACGAAGAGGCTATTCCATTTTTAATATTTGAATTGTTGCTTTCAACATTAAGTACAGGGAAATAGGTTTCTCTGAACTCTGTTAATTTTTCAATTGTTGATTTGTCAGACTGTACAGTTCGTTTCTTATATTTTGAGTTATCGCAATTATCAAATTTATTTGGGGGATTATCACCAAGATACTCACATAAAAACTTCATTCGAGGTTCAGTAGTGAATACATATTCTAACATTGAATCTAAATCTTTAAGTTTAGTATTTCTCAGTTCATCAAATTTTTTTGTGTTTAATTCTGGTGCATTAAACTGGTATTCATATTTTTTTGATCTATCATATTTTACTTCTTTTATTACTCCCTGCTCAATCAAATCTGCTTTTATAACCCTGATTTGAGTTTGCTTCATATTCGTTTTTTTCATCAATTGCCTTTCGCCAAGAGGCTCTTGTTTTAAAGCATTGATTACTATTTGATATTTTTTGATACTTGGCCTTCCGCCATCAACAAATGCTTTAGGTAATTTGTAGTCTTCAGGAATACCATCATCATCTTTATTTGAATTGTAAAATAGGATAATGTAGGTTTTTTGTCCATCTCGCCCCGCTCTTCCAATTTCCTGATAATAGTGAATTGGGGATACCGGTATTTGCGTATGAATTATAAATCGAATATCCGGCTTATCAATACCCATACCTAAAGCATTTGTAGAGACAACACATTTCCATTTATTACTCATCAAACCTTTCTCAATCTCTTTTCTCGTATCTCCATCAAGGCCGGCATTATAATCGGTTGAATTTATGCCTGCAAAATCAAACCATCTTGCATATATTTCTGTGTTTACCCTTGTGCCTGTATAAAGCAAGCCTGTTCCGGGAAGTTTATTTATATTTTCGGCAAGCCAAAGGAGTTTTTCATCTTCAGATTTTGTTTCAATTACAAACAGATTGAAATTTTCCCGTAGCAGATTGCCTCTTATTGTGGTTAAATTGCCAGAAATTTGTTGTTCAATATCAGCTTGTACTCTTTTGGTGGCTGTTGCTGTGGTGGCCAAAATTGGTAGGTCTTTAGGAAGTAATTGCACTAAGTTTATAATTCTTCTAAAGGAAGGTCGGAAATCATGTCCCCAAACAGATATTGTGTGTGCTTCGTCAATTACAATCATTGACAAATTCATTTTTCGTGTTGCTTCAATCCATTCTTGATTTTCCTGCCTTTCTGGGGCTATGTAAAGTATTTTTATCTTACCATTTATTGCATCTTGAATTACTTGTGAATTATCCTCGTATGTTTGCTCAGAATTTATATGTTTTGCGGCAATTCCTTTTTCATTCAAACTATTAACCTGGTCACGCATTAATGCAATTAAAGGTGAGAATATTACGGTAATTCCGTCAAATTGGGTTGCAGGAAATTGAAAACAAAGTGATTTCCCATAGCCTGTTCTTTCAATTAACAACATTCTTTTTCCACGAAGAAGCATATCAATTGTTTCCCACTGTTCATCATAAAACTTATCAAATCCGAAGATTCTTTTTAGTTTTATTTCTGCTTCATGCCTCGTCATGCCGGATCTTTAATAATAATGCCACTAAGTTCAAAAATATTAACTTCAATTCAAATTAAGAATTTTAAATTTTTGCAGTTATGAAGATAGTATCCGGGCCATCTCCAATAATTCCCTTTTTATTTCTTTATGATGTTTAATCGCTTTTTCAAAAGGTGTATAAGCCAATTCCCTATGGATGACACCAACCATTTCTCCGCGTCTTCCTTCAAGCAATGCTTTAACAGCACCGTATCCCATAGTACTGGCAAGTATTCTGTCAAAAGATGTGGGAGAGCCTCCTCTTTGAATATGCCCCAGGATTGTCACTCTTGTATCATAACCCGAACATTTTTCTTTTACTTTACGGGCAACATCAAAAGCGCCACCGGCATCATCTCCTTCAGCAACTATTATTACTCCCGACTTTTTATTTTTCCTGAATCCTTTTTCAAGAATTTCAACCAATTCATCAATATAGGTAACTGTTTCAGGAATAAGAATATCTTCCGCACCTCCTGCTATTCCACTTCTTAAAGCAATAAATCCGGCATCCCTGCCCATCACTTCAATAAAAAACAATCTGTTATGCGAATCAGCAGTATCCCTGATTTTATCCACTGCATCAACAACCGTATTTACAGCAGTATCGTAACCAATAGTATTGTCAGTTCCATACAAATCATTGTCGATAGTTCCGGGTGCACCCATGATGGGAAAATCAAATTCATTGATAAAAATGTTGGCACCTGTAAAGGTTCCGTTTCCCCCAATTACGACCATAGCATCAAGTCCGTATTTTTTAAGGTTATTATAAGCTTTCTGCCTGCCTTCTTTTGTTATAAATTCCTCACTGCGGGCTGTTTTTAATATTGTGCCCCCGCGCTGGATTATATTTGAAACGGATGAACTCTCCAGTTTAATAATATCATTGTTTATCAAACCATCGTATCCGTTTCTAATTCCAAATACTTCAAGTCCATGATAAATCCCTGTTCGAACCACAGCACGAATACAAGCATTCATACCCGGAGAATCACCTCCAGAAGTCAGAACTCCAATTTTTTCTACAGTATTCATTATATTCTTTTCCGTTTTCGTTTTACAAAATCATTCTTTTCGTTTTGTCTGAACTTCTCTTCTGTTTGTTTATTTTCTCCTGAATTTTTCTTGCTGCCACTATATAGTTCAAACTTTGCAAATTTACATTCCAGCTGACCGTTAAAAACAGTGATATTCCTTGATGGCCTTAGTCCAACAAACTTTAAAGCTTCCTGATGGGAACTGATGACCCAGGCACTATAACCAATAAAGTTTTGTTTTAATGCATCACCAATACCTTTATATAATTCTATGATATCGTCAATTTTTATCCTCTCTCCGTAAGGAGGATTCATGATCAGTATTCCCCCTCCTTCAATTGGTTGAAGATCATCAATGAAACTTGTTTTCAGGGTTATTGTGCTTTTTAATCCTGCTGATGAAACATTATCTTTTGCAACTGTCAGTATCCTTCCCGACCAATCGGAGCCGATGATCTTTTTGTCAAATTCTTTTATTTCATTTTCGGCTTCAGTTTTTATTTCATTCCAAAGATCTGAGTCAAAATCTTTCCAGCGTTTAAAGCTATAGTCGTCCCTGAAATAGCCTGAAGGGATATTTCTTGCAAGCAATGCTGCTTCAATTGGAATCGTGCCAGATCCACACATAGGATCAATAAAATTTGTATCTCCTTTCCATCCGCTTAATAATATCAATCCTGCTGCAAGCACTTCATTCATAGGAGCCGGCCCGGTTGCAACCCTGTACCCTCTTTTATGCAATGATTCTCCTGAACTGTCAAGTGACACGGTTGCCTCATTTTTAAATATTCGAACATTAATTGCAACATCAGGATAATCTTTATTTACACTTGGCCTTTTACCAAACTTTTCCCTAAACTGGTCAGCAATGGCATCTTTTGTCTTTAAAGCGAGGTATTTTGAATGAGTGATATTGGAATAACTTGTTATCCCATCTATTGAGAAAGTCCTCTCCGTATCCAGGTATTCCGACCAGTCTATTTTGCGAACCTCATCATATAGCTGAGTTTCGTTCATTGCTTTAAAAGAAGCAATCGGTTTAAGTATACGTAAAGCGCTTCTGCAAGTGTAGTTAGCTTTGTAAAGAAGTTTTTTATCTCCATAAAACTGTACCCCTCTCTTTACAGTTCTTACTTCTGTAGCTCCTAAATCAGTTAATTCCATTGCCAATACCTCTTCCATACCGGTAAAGGTTTTAGCGATCATCCTGAATGTTTTTGTATTCTCTGCCATCTATAATGTCTATGCTGCAAATTTAAGCATTATTAAACCAGTTAATTTTGCATATTTGTATCTGAAAAAAATGAATAGAGATGACAATAAAAGAAGCACAGGAAAAAGTTGATGTTTGGATCAATACCACCGGTGTGAGGTACTTCAGTGAATTGACCAACATGGCAATACTTACCGAGGAGGTAGGAGAAGTTGCAAGAATTATTTCCAGAAAATATGGAGATCAGTCTTTTAAGGAATCTGAAAAAGAAATAGACCTTGCTGATGAATTTGCCGATGTATTTTGGGTTTTACTTTGCCTTGCTAATCAAACAGGTGTAGACCTAACTGAAGCATTTGAAAAGAATATGCAAAAAAAATCATCAAGGGATGCAAACAGGCACCTATCAAATGAAAAACTGAAAAGTTGATGTTCAATTGCGAACAAAATGTGTACGAAAATTGATTATAAAACGACCATGATTTTCATTATACATCAATAAGTTATTGATTAGTAAAGAGTTGAATTTACTGCATGTTTATTGTGAAATATAGAACTTTTTAAAACTTCAACTTATGATATATAAATGGTTCCTTCTCCACCAGTGGAAGGAAATGAAGCGCTCCTCTATCTGGCAGAAAAATCTGGCCATTAATATAGTTCTCGGTTTCTTTATTTTGCTGATGTTGATGTATCTTTTAATGCTTGGGCTTTTTATTGATAAGATACTTTATAGGCTCTTTCCGGATAATGACCCTGTTGTTATATTTAATGGTATTATTTTATACTACCTGGGATTCGAGTTCTTCCTGCGATTTTTTATGCAATCCCTTCCCACCCTTAACATTGAAACATACTTGCATTTACCAATTAAAAAATCCTCTATTGTTCATTTTGTTTCCGGAAAATCAATATTTGTAATAGGTAATTACCTCTCATGGCTTGTTGTGGCTCCTTTTGCTTTTAAAGTGATTTTACCCACATATTCTCCGGCAGCAGCCTGGTTGTGGTTGCTATCATTTGCCCTGCTGGTTTTTAGCAATAATTTTCTTGCTACCTATGTAAAACGTCAATTGGTTAACAATCCAAAAGTCGTTGGTATTTTTGGAGTGATCTTAATATCCTTGATAATCCTCGATTATTTCAATATCATTTCGGTTTCGGCATTTTCAAGTTTAGTCTTTAGTGAATTAATGCAAAATCCTATTTTGATCATAATTCCAATTTTACTTGTAATCTTCACTTATTCACTGAATTATCTTTTACTTAAAACAAAGCTGTACCCCGAGGAGATCAACAAAGAGAAAAAGTCAAAGATCGATTCATTGGCTAATATCAAATATTTAAAAACATTGGGTTTTACAGGCCAATTGATATCACTGGATTTACGATTGATATGGAGGCATAAACGAACAAAATCCATTGTTTATATGGCTCCCATATTCCTCGGATATGGATTTATGATTTATCCCAATCCCGGATATGAGGATAACTTTGGTTTTATGATTTTCGTGGGGATATTTATGACAGGAGGAATGATGATGAATTATCTGAATTATTGTTTCGGATATGAAAGCAATTATTTTGATAATATTTTGGCCAATTACAAGGATTTTGAAAAGTACCTCCGCTCCAAATATTTATTTGGAATAGCAATAGCAACAGTATGCTATGTTTTAACAATTCCTTATGTGTTCTTCGGCACTGAAATTTTGCTTATTAACACAGTGACATACTTATATAACCTCGGATTTTTGTCATTTGTTTTGATTTATGTGGCTACCTACTCGAAGAAAAGGATGGATCTTAGCAAAGGCGCTACATTTAATTACCAGGGTTTGGGAGCTTCGCACTGGTTGTCAATGCTGCCGACATTCTTGCTCCCAATATTTATTTATTTGCCATTTCGCTGGTTGGGTATCCCAATGGCTGGTTTGCTGTTCATTGGTGCGTTAGGTTTAACAGGATTATTATTTCATAAATCATTGCTCAATATTATTTTAAAACAATTTAATAGAAGAAAATATCACATGGCTGAAGGATTCAGGGAATAATGTTAAAAGTTAAAAGTTGAGAGTTAAGGGTTAAGAGTTATCAGTTAATTGATATTGGTTATTATTTTAGTATGAAAAATCAACAAATTACAATGAATTAAAAAATTTATATCCAATGATAGAAGTAAAAGATTTAACAAAGGATTATTCAGGCACTATTGTTTTAAATATTCAAGAGCTATCCATTAAGGAAGGTGAAAGTTTTGGATTGGTTGGCAACAATGGGGCGGGCAAAACAACCTTTTTCCGGCTGATTCTTGATTTGATAAGAGCCAATTCAGGGTTTGTAAAATCAAAAAATGTGGATGTTAAACAAAGTAATGACTGGAAATATTACACAGGTTCTTATCTCGACCAGCGTTTCTTAATTGACTTCCTGACTCCCGAAGAATATTTTGATTTTTTAGGCGGGGTTCATGGATTATCAAAGGGAGACCTCGATAAATTCTATTCAGAATTTGAGGAGTTTTTTAATGATGAAATTTTGGGTAAGAAAAAATATATTCGTGACCTTTCACAGGGTAATAAGCAAAAAGTAGGGATAGCTGCCGCACTCATGGCCAAACCTGAAATTCTTGTTTTGGATGAACCTTTTAACGGTTTGGATCCCTCCACACAAATAAGACTGATTAATTTACTTAATGAATTGAAAAAAGAGACCAGGATCACTATGCTGATCTCAAGTCATGATTTAAAACACATTACAGAAGTCTGTGACAGGATCGCTATTCTTGAGGAGGGTAAAATCATACATGATTTGAAAACAAGTGTAGATACTTTGAAAGAACTGGAGAGTTATTTTGCGGTTTAAACCCGTAAAAGTTATAATTGAAGATTTCTTAGTTCCAAAACAATCTCTTTTCTCATCCCATCTCTTTCTTTTTTAACACTCTTTTTCAGCAATTCATATTTCTCAAATTTCTTTCCATATTTAGTTTTGGAAAATGCATTCAGATAGAGTGACGAATTAACAAGGTCGTGCCATGTCCCGATTTTTTGCTCTAAATCTCTTATCCTTTCTACAGGAAGATTTAAAATATCTTTTCTTCCTGAGATATAAATCAGAACATCATAAAGGTAGTATAGTTGTTTTAAAATAGTTCGACTTCTGTGAATCGTGTTGTTGGATACTGGTTTGCTTATTAATGTCTTAAGTGTTTTGGTTTTGGAACTAATGAATTTATTTGCCTTTTTTTGAAGCTTTGAAATTTTGATGGAATCAATAGCTGCAAGAATTTTATCATGGTCTAAAATACTTTCGCGTTGATCAAAATCAGGCAGGTGCTTTAAAAATCTGGAAATTTCGATATGCTCTCTTCGTAAAAGGTATTCGAGATATTCGGAGAAATTTTCATTCAGTTTTATTTCAAAGTCCCAAACTATCAACTGCTCGATTTGAACCTCCCTGATCTTGCCGGCATATTTAAACAATACACGAATTTCTTTGAGCTGCTTTTTTGCTTTGAACTTATTTGTTGAGAGGTATGCTATTAACTGAAATAACCCCCTGAAACGTTTTGTGGTGGTTCGCATCTTGTGAATAGCTTCCATATCAAAGCTTTCCAAAACCATTGAAAACTTTTCTTCGAAAACAGTTTTATGTTCAATATAATAGTCCCTTATTATTTCAGTCATTAAGTTGTTGTAAAGTGATGTCAAAATTATAAATTACTTTAGTACTTCATAAGATTTCAACATTTAATTTGTTTTCAGTATAAGCGGTTTTTTTTCATCTTTTTTTATTTACTTTACACTTTATTAGAAAATTCAATGGTATTAAATGTAACTATATTAGGTAGTAATTCAGCCATTCCTACCTTAAAACGTAAGCCAACCGCGCAACTTGTAAACCATAATGAGAGGTTTTTCCTGATTGATTGTGCTGAGGGGACACAAATTCAATTGAGGAAATACCGTATCAAAATGCAGCGTATACATCATATATTTATAAGTCATTTGCATGGCGATCATTTTTTCGGACTTATAGGGTTAATTTCCAGTATGCATTTATTAGGTAGAAAAAGGGAACTTCATGTTTATGCTCCTCCATTACTGGAAAACATTCTTAATGTTCAGCTTGAGGCATCACAAACTGAGCTTATTTATCCTTTTAACTTTCATCCAATAAAACCTGATGTGCATGATAAAATATATGAAGATGAAAAGCTGATAGTGGAAACAATTCCGCTGGATCACAGGATTCCTACCTGCGGATTTTTGTTTAAAGAGAAGGAGGGGAAGCGTAAGTTAAAAAAAGATGTGGTTAATTCACTCAAGATACCTGTCAATGAATATCTTAATTTGAAAAACGGCGCTGACTATATCGATTCAAATGGTAAAACAATTAAAAACAACAAAGTAACTGATAATCCTCACCCTGTTCGCTCATACGCATATTGTTCCGATACCGGTTATTACGAAAAAATAATTCCCATCATTAAAAATGTTGATCTGCTTTATCATGAAGCCACTTTTGCGCATGATATGGTTGATGTGGCGCGGGAAAAATTTCATTCTACTTCAGTGGATGCAGCCACCATAGCAAAAAAAGCTGAGGTTAAGAACCTTGTCATCGGGCATTTTTCCACGCGTTATGAAAGTAGTCAGGAGCTGTTAAAGGAGGCCAAAACAGTTTTTAAACATACAAGGGCTGCAAGTGACGGGAAAAACTACGATGTTTGAAATGTTCAATTCTGATCATTTTCTCAGCACATCTTCCGGGATGATCTTAGTTTCCTTAAATTCTTTTATTTCTTCAGGTGTTAAGATTCCTTTTGCTAACAGATAGTCCTCATACCTTTTATCCATAGCTTCTTTAAAAACAGCTGAATCTCTTTTCAAATCAGTAACTCCCAATGTTATTGCCGCATCTTTTAATCTTTGCATTGTATCCCTCGAAAATTCAGTTCTCATCAACACCTTATCGTTATTGATCCAAATAATCTCGGCAATTTTGTTTATTCCTGGTTTCCTTTTATCAACGTTTGAATACAAGCTGTCATTTATAATGAAATAGTTGAATTTCGGAGATTTACCCATGGACATATTATAAATAAAGTAAGTGCTATCATCAAAAAATGCTTCAACGTAATTTCCCCTTATATCAAGGAATTGCCAATCTCCTAAAAGTTTATTCTTCTCTTTTTCATTGGCAGAAGGTTGCGGATTACAACCAATTAGAATTACTAATAAGGCAAACAAATATTTTTTCATCATTTCTATTTTAATGCGTCATAAAGAATTTCTATCGGATGAAAAGCCCTTTTGCCTGTACCGTCAACTATTTGCTGTCGGCAACTTGTTCCTGAAGCAGCAATCAGGGTTTCATCCTCTGATTTTCTAACCGCCGGGAAAAGAATCAATTCCCCGATCTTCATTGAAAGGTCGTAATGTTCTTTTTCATAGCCAAATGAACCTGCCATTCCGCAACATCCTGATTCAATCTCTTCAACGCTATAATTTATCGGCAAAGAAAGCATTTTTTTTGTTGGCTCGGTTGAGGCTATGGATTTCTGCTGGCAATGACCATGTAGCTTGATTTTTTTTGTTC
>JAUVJI010000166.1 GCA_030596605.1 Bacteroidales bacterium | reverse complement strand
CGATATTACCTGTTGATTCAATGTCTTCAGGAACTGTATTCCCGGTTAGTTCAGCTAAAAGCGGAGCAGAGTTGTCTTCACCATCATAAATGCTCAACTTGTCACCATCATTAAAAAGGTCAAAACGCTTTACCATTATTTTAATGTTGGTTACCGAATCATATTCAGTTTGCGGATCAATGAGCCAGGATGCCTCGGTGTTATTCAGGTAATCGTTTATGGGGCCGCTACCGTCACAAATGGAACCTTCAAGTACACAGCAAGTATCATGTCCTGAGCAATATTGTGGATAATTAAATTGCAATGTGTCCGGATAAGTATTTGGTATCATGCTTTGTTCATAATTAAATCCCAGAATATTATCAATAGTATAATAACCATTGCTAGACCCACCCCATCCCAGGTTAAAATGGAAATAATCTTCATCCTGGTAACCATCACATACAAAAACATGACCGTCTCCGGAGGTGGAAGCACCCCTATAAATAACAGGAAAATGATCGTCAATAGCATTCGTTAAAATTTCTTTCCATAGTTCATCGGGCATTTCATCCCTGTAGTACCAGTCAGGAGGAAGAAATTTAAAATAGTACCCCAATGAATCATATGCAGTTGGGGCAGATCCTCCAGGGGCAAAATCCATGTGAAGACCAACAGCAACATGGTAAGAATATTCAGCAATAGCCAGGTTTACAGTAAAGGGCTCATCAACCATCTCATCATACCGATACCATGTATTCCCGAAATCAGCAGACTGCATACCATATTCGGGGTGTGACAAAGGTATATATGAAGTATAACCCTGACCATGGTCAGGCCATCGCCAGTAATAAGCAATTTGTGCATCTGCTGTTGCCACACAACCAACCGGTGTATTGCCTCCTGATCCTCCTTC
This sequence comes from Bacteroidales bacterium, assembly GCA_030596605.1. GTDB lineage: Bacteria > Bacteroidota > Bacteroidia > Bacteroidales > JAADJA01 > JAADJA01. The sequence continues at coordinate 9,346 of JAUVJI010000166.1, read as the reverse complement.
AGGGCAATAATAGTTGTAAGGCATGTCCTGATTCCATAAGGTAGTTAACAATGGTTCAACAGCTTTACTACCATTTTCTGGTTTAGTTGAGCAAAAATCATTTGTTAAATAATGATCCCATCGGGTCTGTACATTCTTTTCTGCTTTCAACTTTTTCTCCCTGACAAATTTGACCTGATCATTAAACTGCTGAAACCACCACTGTACATTGGGGGGTTGGTTTTCAGCAACAAAATTGTGCTTAAAGGAATAGCCTAAAACCGGACTTAAATGATCCTCGGCAGAAACCATAATAAAACCACTCTCGTTGATTTGAAAAACATAATAAAAGTTTTGGATTCCATCAGTTTCGGTATGAACTGATTGGATAGCTAACTGATCATACATTACCTGTCCTTCAAACTGAATGCATTTCTCAAAATAGAAATTTAAGGCCACTTTTTGGGCCTGTTGAATTGTTACATTTCCAGCAAAAAGATTAAAACTGAAAACGATTGAAATGACGAAAAGTAAAAGTTTTGTTTTCATAACAATTTCTATTTTTAGTTAGTATTAAAATATCATTTGCAAACATACAACACAGCGGAGGCGAATATGAAATAGATGTGTAAACGCCGGGGAATTTTATCTGAACGTATGGGTTTTTTGTCTGAACGTTTGTATGCCAAAAACCTTTCAGGTCGAAGCAGGCCTGTGCAGTGGCGTCCTGAAAGGTTGAATATAACCAAAAAAGAATGAAATTCAGTAAATTTAGAGATATCCAATGGAATCTTTTCGACCTTTCAGGTTATCCGGTGCAACATGCCTTTGTTCAACCTGAAAGGTCATTAATCATCCATATACTTTTGATTTACGCCCCATATTGCAAAAGACCTTGCAAAATATAATGGAAAAAAGAAAATATTTTAGTTTTCCAACCCAAATTATCAAATTGGGATTTAGTTATCCAACCCAAATTCAATTTATGGAAGTCAATTCATCCGATGACTCTAAGTCATCGGATGAGTATTGCAAACTGCCGGCCATCCAACTAATCATTATTATCCACAAATTTTTGATATTCCTCCAAATCCCACTGCAAACCCATCTCCTCGAACATAGATTTCGCTTTTTCAAGATAATGGGAGGCGGAATGTCCGTTCAGTTCATTATATTTTGTTTTGGAACCGGAAAGGAATTTGCCGAGTTCGAAGTATGTACGGGAGAGTTCGAGTTTGGCACCATACCAGTTGGCAAATTCAATTGACTTTTTGAAATACTTTAATGATTTTGATGCTTGATTATTCTGATTGAATGCAATTGCCCTAATACGAAACGCTTCTACTTTATTGCAATTTACCTTCTTTGAAGCATCAACTAATAATTTGCTTGTTAAGAGTAATTCTTTAATTGAGTTATCTTTGTTTAGGCTGATTTCAATTTCTTTCATTTCAATGTATGCTTTCGCCAGCAATGTCATCGATATATAATATTTAAGCCATAACTTTTCAGACAAATCTTCTGCCTTGTGAAAATGCTGCTTTGCTTTGTTAATATCACCCTTAATACTGTATGCAATAGAAGTAATACAATGTATCAATAATAAAATAGTTGAATGATCGGTTTTTGAAATGAATTTGATAATATCTTCAGAATTGTCAATTACTTTATCCATTAAGCGGTATTTAATAAAGAAAGTTTGCTGAACTCTATAATATTGTGTCCGGGAGAAACTATTCTCCATATCATCGGCAATTTGATATAGGTTTTTAATCAGATGTTTAGTTTCAATTGATCTTCCTAATTCAATATATCCAATTCCTCTATAAGCATGATAGATGGTGGGTGGCCAAACCTGGCCTGTTTCCATACCTAACTTAAATACTTTGTCATCTTCGTTATCGTGCGACAACTGGTCAACAAAATAATCATACATTGCTTTTGTGTATTTACTATAAAGCCAAATTAGATCCTCCTGAGAATCCATTACCGACGAAGTAAAGCGATTTAGCATCCTGCCATACTTAATCCCCCTGCCAGTCCAGGGAAACATAGAACTTATTGTCATTAGGCATACAATTCCAAAATTAGATGTTGCCAAGGTTTGAATAGAAAAGCCATTTAATATAATCAAATTACGGAAAAATGTGTCTTTCGGAGAAAAGGTTACACCTGCTTCTCCCTGATATAATACCATTTTCAGTAACCTATTGTCATGGTCGTTTGCCCTTTTTCCAACTTTACCTTTACTCAATTTTATCTTAAAATTTAGTTGTATCAAACTTTTAAAGACTTTAAAGAGTAAGAGAAATCGATTTTTAGGAACTTTCGATAAATTTGAAGTTGACAAAACTTTAATGAATAGCTCTGATGCATTTCTATTTAGTCCTTCGGCATAATAAGCATAAGCCAGCTTTTCTTCAATATCTAATATATTCTGCTGATCCTTGTTTTGAATATCATCACTATTAAGGATTCGTATAACTTTTTTATAATGATTAATAGCTTCAGCAGATGCAGCAGTTTTCATCGCCTCATCCCCTGCCTTGATCAAATATTCCTCAGTCTTTTCAAAGTTTTCTGCCTTCCCATAGTGGTAAGCCAGCGAACTGTAATGCTCATGCAAATTTTCAGCAAACACCTTTTCAATAGACCTGGCAATCTTCAGGTGGAGTTCCTTTTTTGTATTTAGGATAATGGATTCGTAAGTGGCCTGTTGTGCCAAAGCATGTTTAAACAGGAATTCGATTTCCTCCTTTTTTTTGCTTTCGCCGATGAGTTGTACATCTTTCAGGTATTCGAGGCGGCTGTCAAGTTTCCCAATAGTGTCGGCTGCTTCTTCCAGTACTTTGAAATAAAAGTTGCGACCAATTACGGAAGCCGTTTTCAGGAGGTCTTTGGTTTTTTCATCCAGTTTATCCACCCGCGAAAGGATTACCTCATTTATGGTTTCAGGGATGTTGGCCTGATGGATTTTTTCAGTAATAAAAAACTCATTGCCCTTAATTTCAATAATCCCATCATCAATAAAGCTGCGGATAACTTCTTCGATAAAGAAAGGGTTGCCCTCGGTCTTGCGGATTATCATTTCACAAACTTCAGATGGCAAGGAAGAATTGTGTAGCAAGTTGCCGATCAGTTTCCGGGATTCTTTTTCTATCAGGGGATCTATTTTTATTGTAATATGATTTTCCGCAAGGTTCTCATTAAGAAATCTCAGGATAAGTTCTCCTGTCTCTTCATGCCCGGGACGGAAAACATTGATATATAATATCTGGTTTTTTTTAACCAACTTAAAAAGCGATTCCAGAAAAGTAATGGATGAAGTATCTGCCCAGTGCATATCCTCAATCAGGATTATCAATGGCCTGATAGCCGCTGCCGCTGTGATAAGGTCACGCAGGTTTTTCAGGATGAGCTTTTCCAGGGCTTCACCCTCTATGCCAGCAACTCTTTCTTTGTGTTTGCCCTCTAACGGCATACCCATCATTGTAGCAAGGAAAGGGAATATCTCATTAGCCTGCTCTTTTGCAAGCCTGATGATAGATTGATGCAATTTTTCGGAGTAAACAGCCGGTGGGTCTTCTTCGGTAATACCTGCCCAGGATTTTATGATGTGGGTGATGGGATGAAAACTAAGATTTCTCCCGATAGACTGTGCCCTGCCTTCCAACAAAGCTGTTTTTTTCATTAATGGCTGAATTTTCATTTCATCAATCAGCCGCGATTTACCAATACCTGCTTTGCCAATGATGTTCACAACCGAGCCTTCACCTGCCATCAGTTTCTTTAAATGGATTTCAATTAGTTCCATCTCCCTGTTACGGCCCACCATTTCAGAAGTAATCTTTCGTTCAGAAAATTCTTCCGGTTTAAGTTTTATCCGCTTTTTGCCCAATAGCTCAAACACTCCCAATGTCTTGTCGCCCCCTTTTAATGGTATGGGTTCCAGTATCTGAAATTCGCAGTTATCCTTTACCACTTCATGGGTATTCTCATCCACGAGGATTTGGCCTTCACCGGCAAACCGGCAAATCCTAATGGCATGATTTACAGCTTCGCCCATGACGGTTTCTTGCTTTTTATCTCCTGACCCAATGTCCCCGGATATTACAGAACCTGTAACTATTCCAAGTTTTAAATTAAAATCGGGAGTAAGTTTCTTTTCAAGGATAAAGGAGTTCAGCAGGTCTTTCAGTTCAATGGCTGCATCCACTGCATTGATAGAAGCTGAATTGCCTGTTTTGGACATGTAAAAAACAGCCATAAAAGTATCACCTGTGTATCTGTTCATTCTCCCCTGATGCAAACGGATCGTATTTTCGATGAGTGCATGAAAATCCTTCATCAAAGGGGTGATCTCCTTAGCTGGTATGGTTTCGGCAAGGGTTTGGAAACCCATTAGTTCTGCTAATAATATGGTGGCCGCTTGTTTTTGCATTGAATTGCTCACCAAATTTAATAAAAATTAGTGAATGTCTTTAGCCTGATTTATTTACAAATAATTTATATGTTAGAATTGATTTTTTACCCTGTGCTTCAGCGCAGGGCTTTGCAGTAATTTAGTATCTTGGCTTTAGCCATTAAAATCAACCAAAACTTGTGAGTAAGTTTTAAACTGTCTCTTAGTATTTCTGCTGTGCGAATTATTATAGAAAGGGTTTTGTCTCTTGGCAATCTTAACGAGTTTTATTTTATACTTAAAACATACAATACCAGAAATGATCTTCATGCAATTAAAAGCCTTACCTATTTTGATGAAATTATTGTTGAAGAGTTCTATTGTGATTTTTCAACCGAAAAGAGGTAATGATAGAACTATTCAGTTATCAGGTAAGACTGTCAAACAATTCCATCAACATATCTCGTTTCCTCGAGGCCACAGGCACTTGATCACCATTGCACATCACGAGTGTTCCTCCATCAACTTTATCGAAGTAGCTCATCTTGTTAATATTGACGATGTGTGACTTATGGATACGGTGAAAGCCCTGATCAAATAAAGTTTCCTCAAATTCCCTGGTTGACTTTGATATCAGAATTTTCTTTCCGTCCACGAGATGAAAAGTGGAATAATTTCCGTCGGCTTCAATGTGGATAATATCACTTGTATCGACTACATGAACCTGATCACTGGTTTTAAGAATCAATCTTTGCGAACTATTCAGATTTTTGATGCTTTCACCAAGTGCTTTAGCATGCAGTTTTTCCTCATACCTGATGATATCATCTGCTTTTTTGATTGCCTGCGCCAGGTCTTCTTCTTTAATCGGTTTCAGGAGGTAGTCAATGGCATTGTACTTTATGGCTTTAATGGCATAATCAGCATAACTGGAAAAGAAAATGATTTTAAACCCGGGTGGATTAAAGTGATCTATGAGATCAAAACCACTGCCGTCTCTTTGTTTGATATCAAGTAACACAAGATCAGGTTCATGTTCGTTAATGGTTCCGATACCTGATTTGATATCATTAGCTTGTGAAACAATGCTTACATTTGGGACATATGCTTCCACTGTCCTGCTAATCAAACCCTGGGTTCGATCATCATCTTCGATGACTATGGCTTTGATCATGTAAAAATTTTCGACGAATATAGTAATTTCAGCCATAATTGACAATTTTTTCAGAAAATTAAATTTTACAAATATATATGACAGCGACAGGTAAAAGTTGTCAAATGTCTGAACGTATTAAAAATCATGATGAACGCCGGGGATTTTTATCTGAACGTTTCCAGGGAATTATATTTAAAGAAATATTTATAATTTTCTGCGGCATTATAAACCACAATTGGTATAACTTGATACGATTTCGCCTAAAAGACTGACAGGAAGGAATTATCCATTTTACTTAACCAAACTTTAGAATTTACGTACAAGAAATTCGGATAACTATATTTTGTTTTTCTCAATAAATGTAAAATGAAAAAAATTCTACTAAACTTTATCATTTTTATTTTCCCGGCTTTTATCCTGGCTCAAACTGCCGATACCACAAAAATCTCATCCAGCGACAGCAAACTGGCCAACAAATTATACAATGAGAGCCTTGAACTTTTTAATGAGAATAAGTTAATAGAGGCAATAACTATGGTTAATAAGGCTATTGTTTTAAATCCAAAGTTTGCAAAAGCATATTATAACCGGGCTTGCTTCAAATTACAATCAAACCGCCTGGATGAAGCCATTGCAGATTACACAAAGGCTATTGAGATCAATCCTGATGCACAGGCCTACTCGGGTCGCGGTTATGCTTATTTTCTTCAAGATCAACATCAAAAATCCATTGAAGATCTATCCATTTCCATCTTAAACAATCCGGAGTTCGCAGAAGCGTATTATTATCGTGGATGTGTTTATGCAGTACAATCAAAAAATACACAAGCCCTTGATGATTTTAATATGGCCATTAATATAAGGCCGGATTATGCAGCCGCATACAATGACAGGGGAAGTATTCAATTAATTATGAAAGACTATGAATCTGCAACATCCGATTTAACAAAGGCTGTAACTTTTGATCCCTCACTGGCAATGGCATTTAATAACATGGGCAAAGTTGCAGAGGAAACTGAAAAATTTGAATCGGCCATTGAAAATTTTACAGCAGCAATTAAAATTGATCCGGAATACTACAACGCATTAAATAATCGTGGAAGGATAAAACATAAAATGGGTCAATATGAGGTAGCCGTTGAGGATTATAATAAAACAATAGAGATTAATGGCCAGTTTGCCCACGCTTTCAACAATAGGGGAAATTCAAGATATATGCTTGGGGATTTGGACGGAGCTATTTCAGATTTTACCACAGCCATTGAACAAAATCCTGAGTATGGCGATGCCTACCTGAACCGTGGAGTAGTGAAAGAAATGCAAAGAGACGTTAAAGGGGCATGCCGCGATTGGCAAAAAGCCGCTGATCTGGGGGTAATATCAGCCGAAAATTATATTAATAACCAGTGTGATTAATATTTAAGAATGATAATTATGAATTACAAAATCTATACTTTTTCAATTATTATATTCATTACAACCTTATTTGGTAATGGTTATTCTCAAAGTGTCGGATTTACAAAATATAATTTCCCAAATCACAAAAAGGAACTTAGCAATGCTTTAGGGAATGTTAAAAAAGGAGATAAATTTTATACTGACGGGCCGGGAATGTACAGGCTGGCCATTGATAATTATTTGAAAGCATACAAATTTAATCCTGATAATGCGTTGCTCAATTATAAAATCGGAAGGTGTTATTTGCACGGCAATGATAAATCAGAAGCTATAAAATACCTCGAAAAAGCACATCTGCTCGATCCACGGATAAGCCTTGACATGGAATACAATGATGTTAATTATTTGATGGCCAAAGCCTATCATTTGGATTACCAGTTTGATAAAGCCATCGAAAAATATAAAGAGCACAAAAACGCACTCACACCGGATCAACTGGCGAAGGAGGAAACCATCATTGATAAAAGGATAAAAGAGTGCAACACAGCCAAAGAATTGGTGGCAAATCCGGAAAGGGTTTTTGTAGATGATATGGGTGAGGTGGTAAATTCAGCATATCCTGATTACAGGCCATTGGTATTGCCCGAAGAAAACATGATGATGTTTACCTCTGCCAGGGAAAGCACTACAGGTGGTAAACGGGATAAAGACAGTTATTATTTTGAGGATATTTTTGTAACGTATTATGAAGAAGGAAGATGGACTGTTCCGGATAATGCCTATGCGCTAAACAGCATGAACCATGATGCAACGGCAGGCATTTCATCGGATGGCACCATTCTATACGTTTACAAATCATCAGGAGGAAACCAATTGTACGAAAGCATCCTCGTTGACAACATGTATGGCTATCCTGAAAAAATGCCTAATACCATTAATGACGGCCTCAAACAAGCATCGGCTGCCCTCACTTTTGATAAAACCAAACTTTATTTCACCAGTTTAAGAGAAGATGGTTATGGGGGGCAGGATATTTATTATACAAAAAAAGATGCAAAAAACCGGTGGCAAAATCCGGTGAATATTGGAGCCACCATCAATACACCCTACGATGAAGAGGGAATATTTATCAGTCTGGATGGAAGCACTTTATATTTCAGCTCAAACGGGCACAATACAATGGGTGGTTTTGACATTTTCAAATCAGAATATAAAGATGGATCATGGACTAATCCGGTAAATTTAGGCTATCCGATAAATACCCCTGACGACGATGTATTTTTTACCATGGCAGCCAGTGGGCAACGTGGATATTATTCCTCAAAAAAGAAAGATGGATTCGGTGGACAGGATTTATACATGATCGCATTTCTCGGAGCAGCCAAACCCATGATCGTAAATGCAGGAGAAGTTCATTTTGCATATTTGAAGGCAGCCCCTCAACCTGCACCTAAAATTGAGCAAAATACCATTCTGGAAGGTGTTATTCTGGATTCGGAAACACTAACACCCTTACAAGCCACTATTGAAATTATTGATAATTCTAAAAATGAATTGATGGGGAGTTTTGAATCGAACAGCAATTCAGGGGCGTACCTGATCTCGCTAAAACCCGGAATGAATTACGGTATCTCTGTCAGTAAAAAAGAATACCTGTTTCACTCCGAAAATTTCGATATTCCTGAAGATGCTGTGGCTAAAAAGATCCAGAAAGATATTTTATTGAAAAAAGTGGAAGTGGGCACAAAAATCGTCCTGAATAATATTTTCTTCGATTTTAACAAATCTACTTTACGCGATGAATCAGTTGCTGAACTTGATCGACTTTATAAATTACTCGATGAATTACCAACGCTTAAGATTGAAATTTCGGGGCATACCGATAACATTGGGTCTGCTTCCTATAACCAGAAATTATCAGAAAACCGTGCTAAATCCGTTGTCAGTTATTTAACCGGCAAAGGAATTGAAAAGCAAAGAATGATATTTAAAGGATATGGATTTAAGCAACCCATTGCTTCTAACGATACTGAGACAGGCAGACAACAAAACAGAAGGACAGAATTCAAAGTATTGGAAAAATAACTTGAGACTAAATATTATTGTTATTTCTGAATTACAATTTTCCCACTTTTCGGGTATCCGTTAATATTTGTATTATAAAAATATATTCCTGAAGGTACATTCTTGGTATCCCAATAAAATTTACTGAGACTTTTTGAATTTTGATATTCAGAAAGCCTCGTAATTGTTCTCCCTCTAATATCATTTATTTCTACGGTGATTTGTCAATGCCTGAAATACGTTGACCAAAAAAAGCGTATTATTATGGTAGAAAATAGCATTTTTACAAAGGATCTCAGATCGAGACGAAACCGTTATTTTAGTAATGATATTAAAAAGAAGATTGT
>JAUVJI010000097.1 GCA_030596605.1 Bacteroidales bacterium | reverse complement strand
GTACTTGGAAAGATTGGAAGTTGCATTTGCATAATTGTAATTGTTTTTTACAAAAATGCGACTTCCTGCTTTACGATGCAAATTTTGTAACTAATTGATTTACATTAAACGGGTCAGGAGTTCTGAATTTTGTGCTCGACCTTTTTATACTGGGCTCATATATGGAAGAGATTATTGGAATTGAGGAAAAAATGACCTGATGTCTAGTGTGTCACCCATATCCTTTCCCAATTTCTCCAGTTTTGTGAACAGTTCATAGACAAGAGGTTGCATTTTGGGAACATCGGCAAGATCATTCATCTCAAGCGGGTCATTGCCCAAGTCATATAGCCTTACCCTACCTGCATATGGATAGGCGATGAGCTTGAACTGATCCTCGCGGATCATCCTTTGAAGGTCCTTGTAACACCCGTAAATGGCATTGTAGGAGCTTTCCTTCTGTCCGCTCCTCAGGTAGGGTAACATGCTTTTAAACTCAACATATTCCGGAATTTCAAGTCCCGATAGCTCGATAGCGGTAGGCATGATATCCTGCAGGTAAACATCCATGTCAAGTTTCTGGTTTGCAGGAACATCCGGGCCGACAACGATCATAGGGGGGCGGATACTGTGGTCGTACATGTTTTGTTTTCCGATAAGCCCATGGTAACCAACAGCAAGCCCGTGGTCGGCAGTAAAGAAGATATAGGTATTTCCAGCTTTTCCTGATTTTTCAAGTGCATCCAGCATCCTTCCGATCTGTGCATCCATATGGGATATGATAGCATAGTATTCCTGCCGGTGCACCTTCACGGCATATTCCGTTCTGGGAAACGGGGCCAGCCTGGCGTCCCGGAGCTCCTTTCCGCAACCGATCTCATCCTGGTAAGGATATTCAGGAAGAAAACTTTCAGGGACGGATATATTTTCGAGGGGATACATATCCACATATTCTTTAGGAGATTGTCTTGGATCGTGCGGCGCATTGAAGGCCAGGTACATGAAGAAGGGATTCTCTTTTTCCGAAGCCTGTTGAATAAAGTCAACCGCATCATCTCCGAGTACCTCGCTCCAGTGTTTGCCTCCATCCCAGTGGCCACCCAGGAATGTATCACAGGGGGACCACTTATCTTCCTGACCCTCGACCGGCCGGTTATAGGCTTCGGGAACGGTTTTCGGCATCCCCGGGCGAACATGTTTTACATGATCAAATATCTCTTCGGAATCTATGTTCACATGCCACTTACCGGAAAAATAGGTATCGTACCCGGCATGTTTCATTACCTGGCTCCACAACTGGCTGCTTTCAGCAAGGTTATCAATATTATTCCTTGCCTGTTCAGCTCTCCAGACAAATCTCCCGGTATTGAGCATAGCTCTTGATGCCACACAGACCGCACCGCTCCATGAACCCATATTATATGCATGGGTGAAAAAAGTCCCCTGTTCCGCAAGCCTGTCCAGGTTTGGTGTCTGAACTTCATTATTGCCGTTCGCACGGAGGGTATTGTAACTCTGGTCGTCGGCAAAAATAAAGATGATGTTTGGTTTCTCCGGAATTTTATTCGTGCAGGATGTCTGCAGCAGCAAAACTGCTGCCAGGATCAAATAATTTTTAAAAAATTTTCTCATGATGTATTACAGATTTTAGTGAATTATTTTTCCTGCAGGCTTGCAACTGATGTTTAAACCGGCCAGCAAGGTCAGGATGATTGTAAAAAGTGCATGTCTTATAACTTAGCTGATTATAGTTGTCTTTAAATATCCCGCTTAGTATATTTCTCGTGGCAAATAATTACATTGGCTGTTTCATAAAGTTCATTACAACCCCAGCCTTTATCACTAATTTTCATATCATCAATTTATGGTCAACTATCAATATAATTATTGCATTCCTTATTTCGAACTCAGGATAATAATTAATTTTATACATGAAAAGTATCTTTAAAATTTATGTCTTATTTAGTTCCACTTTAGCTGACGACATACAACCAGTTTATCAAGATTTAGGAGTATGGATTTCATTATTTACTTTTTTAAATTCGATAAAGTTTCAATATCTTCCGGATGCACAGATCCATCAGGCAAAGGGCCAATGTTAAGTAAAAGATTATAGCGATTTAACAATGCATCACCCAATAATATTTTTACATCGTCAACTTTTAGATGGTGACCATCTATTGCTTTGTTGTATCCCCATGTTGCTCCACCGTGAACACCCGGCAGATGGGGTTGCATAGTGTTGCACACTTCTTTAGGTTTATTTTTGTTCAGCTCATAAGCCCGTTTTGCCACAGGAAATTGTTCACCCTTCGTGGCATTACCCTTGCGCTCGGGAGCCATAAAGTCTTCATCGCCATTGGCACCCTGTTTAAACGAAATCAGGGCATGAGGTGATAAATTGCGGATCAATGCATAAGTTTCTTCTATCGGGAAAACATCCGGGTTAGCATAAAAACCCATAATCGGGTCAAACCAAATTCCTGCGATTGTTGGGTACTGGGTTAGTAATTCCTTTAATTGGGCATGTACATAATCCACATACTTTCGGAAATCTTCGGGTTTTTCATATTTGTAGCTCTCCGGTTTTACTTTGTATGCGGGACGGGCATTTGCCCAACCATCTTCCCTTGAATAAAAGTAAGGATGTTTCCAGTCGGCAGCATACGAATAATAGAGGAACAGCCCTAATCCTTCCTTTTCACAAGCTTCGGCCGGTTCTGCAATTAAGTCGCGCCCGGCTGGTGAGTTTACGCTGTTAAAATCCGTTTCCATGGTTTTGAACAGGCAAAAACCATCGTGGTGTTTGCTGGTGATGGTAATGTATTTCATCCCGGCTTTCTGAGCAAGTTGTACAATAAACGAGGCATCGAAACTGGAAGCCGTAAATTTGTCTTTCAATTTGGCATACTCATCTAAAGGAATGGGGACGGTGTCCCTCAGTTGAATCCATTCCCCACGACCTAACTGACTGTATAGTCCGTAATGGATGAACATCCCAAATTGCGCATTTTTGAACCACTGAAGGTTAGCTGCACGAGGATCACTTTTATACTCTTCCTTATAGTCTTTTAAATAGTTTGGGACCTGACAATAAGAGGAAACACTTATTACCGATAATACAATAATCAATAAATACTTTAACATGATAGATCTTCTCATATTTTAAATTTTAGAACGTACATTTTTATTAATATAATTGTAGAAAAACATTTTACTTCTTCCATACCTGGCTTTGAACAGTTACTTTTACATCCCAGAGTTCTTTAGGTAGGGGAGTATAACGAGGATCATTGTCTTGTTCGGGAAAAGTTGAAACAACTTTCCACAATTTTTCATATTCATCTCTGACTTTTGGTTCATTACTTAAAAGCAGATTGTTTTTTTCCTCCGGATCATTCACTACAGATATCAACTTTTCAGGTTTTCTGTCTGAAGAAATAAACAGCTTAAACTCTTTATTTCGAATTACCCTATTACGAAAACGATATTGATTTTCCACCCCTTTTTCTGAAAGGGCAGCATTATTCCCTCCACCCATTGCCATAATCCATTCACGGGGTGAATCTAAAGATTTGCCTAAAATAACATCGGCCATGGAAACCCCATCAATATTATAGCTTTCAGGAAACTCTGCCCCGGCAAGTTCGGCACAAGTTGGCAGGATATCTGTCAAATCACCCAACGCATCAGTAACTTTTCCCGAAGGAACCAGTCCTGGACAGTTCACAACAAAAGGTGCACATATCCCATTCTCTGTTATTTTTTGCTTACCTCCTTGTACCTCCCTGTTATTCAACATCCCTGTAATCGATGAAACTGTACCGTTATCCGTTGTATAGAAAATTATCGTATTTTCCCGCAAACCCAACACAGTCAGTGCTTTTTCCAACTCACCAACAATAAAGTCCATATACCTGACCATAGCTTTGTGGCAGGCATATTTTCCAGATACATTTGGCTCTGAAGGAGTATTGGTAAAAGGTGTATGGGTCAAACACATTGCATAATACAAAAACATGGGATTGTCCTTATTGGTCTTCATAAAGTTTATCAAAAAATCAGAAAAAATATCTTCCCCAAACTGACCTTTATAGGTTTTACTTCCTTCTTTCGTATGAATATAAGGATTCCAATACCGTTCAGTACTTGGAAGATTACCGGTCTCATATCCTGTCCACATGCAATAATCATCAAAACCATGTGAAGCCATCGCTTCCGGTTGTACCCTAAAATCATTAACCTGCCATTTTCCCGCTGCTGCTGTCTTATATCCTGCTGATTGCAAAATTCTTGCAATACCTGGATTCTTGGTCCAGTCAAAATGTACTCCTCCCCCCCAACGTGGTACATCCCAATGATTTACCCAGCCATGGCGAAATGGATACTGACCTGTAAAAAGGGAAACTCTGGACGGTGTACACTGTGGCATTGAATAAAAAGATTCAAACATCAAGCCCGTTTCAGCTAAATTATCAATGTTTGGAGTTTTAATATCCTCTGCTCCGTAAGAACTAACCCATTCTTTCCCCAAATCATCAACAAAAATGAACAAAATATTGGGTTTCTTCGGCGAGTTTCCATAAGTTGAGTTAACACATGTTAAACCAGCTATTAATAGAAATCCTAAACTGATTATTTTTTTTAATTGCACAGTAATTCCCCTTTTTAATTTATAAAAAATCAATATAAAAAAACTAAAACACCTTTTCATTCCTAAAAAAATAAACATACATATAATAACATCAAAGATAACTATACCCTTGATCATCAGGATATATTATGATTTTAATTTCAAGTTAATTATAAAAAGTTAACCTCCAATCTTCAAATATCTTATCCTTTGTTTCAGGAAAATATTTCCAAATTCCAAATTCCAAATAACAGATATGTTTTTAATTCCATATGGACTTCATAGTATAAACTTCAAAAGAAGAAATACTTAAATTTTCATCATGATAGATTAACTTTATACCTCTTTTTGAAACATCTATAAAAGGCATGGTAGCTGTTTTACTTTGAGGTTTGCCATAAAGTCCTGCTCTAAAATCAGAATGAAAGTATAATCCGATTGGCATATACAATTCTCCGTCATTTGCAAAAATTTCAAGAGTAATTTTATCAAGTATAACTTCAATTTCCACCATGCCATTTGTATTTACAGGCCCTTTTACTTCTCCATTCTCGTCAATAGCCGTTCGAACAATTGGTTTAACAGGGGGTGTTAGATTCCCTTTGCAAAAAAGAGTATCTTTATTTGCATCAATAGTAATTGTTGCTCCATTTATCTGCAAAATAAACTTGTCTTTTATATTTTTTAGTTTTAATTTTAAATGAAGTAAATCTCCTAAATTTCCACCTGCTTCAAGCATCTCATTAATTTCTTTTATGCTCTTATTCTCTGCTTTAATTGCTTTATCATGAAGCCTAAATATTGCATCAATTGGTTTAGGACACATTCGGATTCCTTTTGAAGTTTCTTTAAGTCTCAATTCAACAGGAAAAAGCATACTGTTATTAAATGGCATTCCAGGAGCTACTCCGTTGTATGTAAAGGAAAATGATATACGTTTTTTATCAGGATGATTATTGATTGTTTGAGCAGAGAGAAATGCACTTCCATAATTATACTGTATTCCATCCTTAACATCAGAAATAAATTTCTTCCCGTCAAAATCACCTATTTTATAAAGTCCAAACATATCATGGATTACCCATTTCTTAATTTCTTTTTCCCCTTCAATAGGAAGCTCAAAAATCTCCGGGAAAGAATGGAAGGTCCCTATTTTGCTTTGTAAATTCCAGTTTTTCAAATCATCAGAAGTATAAAAGCCTATGTACTCTCCAACCAGATGGCGAGTCATTACCCAATGTTTACCTGGTTCGTACCACATAACTGAAGGATCCCTGTTTGCTACAACTCCTGTTAATATAGGATTACCTTCATATTGTTCAAACGTCATTCCTCTATCATTACTATAGGCGATACATTCTCCACGTTCTGTTGATGTATAAAAAGCAACAATGGGTGGAATATCCCCTGTCTGAAAACCGGAAGTATTTTTAAAATCAATAACAGCAGAGCCTGACCAGGCATGATCATTGTACTGCGCGGGTCTTATTACTTCGTTATGCTCTGTCCAATGAATTAAATCTTTGGAAGTAGCATGTCCCCAACCTATATTATATCCAAAATACCAGCCAAAAGGATTGTGTTGATAATACATATGATAAATACCATCATAATATATTGAACCGTTAGGATCACTAAGCCATCCTCGTTTTGTTGTATAGTGAAATTGTGGTCTTAGCGATTCTTTATAAAGACTGTCAAACCCGGGGACTTCATCTACTAATTTAATATTTGCTAAACCTGATAGTTGATCAGCCGTCAATTTATTCAGAGATATTTTTAATTGTTGTCCCTGATGTTCAACTAAATCAATAAAAGCATAAAAATCCGGGATTACAGAATCAGATAATGAAATATCTGCATCTTCAAAAAACTCTCCATCAAGATCTATTTTAACTCTTCGCCAATTAACATTTTCCTTTATGGGAAATACAAGATATTTCTTATCAATAATAAAGATTAGTTCTTTGTCTTCAAAATAAGGAGTATTGCTCAAAACAATATTGTCTACATAAATTCGTCCCCATTTACCGGTAAAATCATCAACTATCTCAATTTTCCCTTTTTCACCTTTGAATTCAGATAAATTAATAACCTCTTTTCTTAAATTATCTTCGTTATGCCCTGTTACTGATGCAACAATTGAGTCGTTAACGATTACATTAACACAAGTTTTTTCCGGATGGTTTCCCCCACCTATTAATAAATTCAGATATTTTCTATTAATGGTAAATGGTTGTGAAGTTAGTTTACCCGTTGCAGTATCTCCTCCATAAAAAGAACTATTAGCGTAATATTTCCCTTCAGCGTTAATTATCAATTCTTTATTCTGTTTTTCAGAAATACTTGAAACAGGTTTGGCCGCAAATGCTTCGCCTAAAACTTCCCATTTAGTATAGTCTGCCGTTTCAAAATTTGTGATCAAAACATCTTTTTGTCGGTTGCAAGACAGGTTCAATAAAACAAAAGGAACAATTAATAGATACCTCATCTTTAAAATAATATATGGTTAATAAATTCCCTCATTTCCCTGACCTGTAGTTGCCAATAGCCTCTGATGTAAACAAGCATCGCTTGTAAACCCTGAAAGTCTCAATTTTCCCTTTAAAATCCCCGGAAAAGTGCACTTCTTCTTCTCCGTTTAAATCATACATATACTCATTAAAACGGGCATAACCAAAGGAACGTTCTCCTCCATCACACAAATCACCGTCTATAATAAATGTCAGTATTTTTGCTTGCGCATCTACGTTTATTACAACGTGTTGCTTTGAGTTTGGTTTTATTGTACCCAACCCGGAACTCCATAATAGTGGCGAGCGGCCATCGTCTAATAAAATCTCCATTTGGCCTGATTTTAAAATACTGATTTTAATACCATTCCCGGCGAATTTTGCTCCACTGTTATAACCTTCCGTTTTTTCCATCCTGGTATCAAGCAAAACCTGATCCTTTTTCATTTTACCGGTTGTTATTTTGAATTCGAAAGAAAATCCTTCGTTGTTATACAATCTTCCAAGCGCCGGCATTTTAAATTTTTGGCAGGCCCTGCAATTTTCATCTTTTAATTCCAGGGCAAGCCCATCAGCTGTAAATGTGTTGTTCTCAGCCTGATTCCAAAGCATATCCATGTATTTGTCGGGTATTTTATGTATCCGCGCAATGCTTTTTTGTGTTTCAGAAATATAATACTCCCCGTTATCTTCAAGCCAGTCAGGGTATGAAATTTTATTTGCATAATTCATATCATATAAAAACACTTCCGGCTGACTCCAGTAAATATAACCGTTCTTTTCAATACCCCCGGCCAGCCACGTTGGGTTACGGCTACCCAGTGGGTGGGCAGCATAATGCCTTCCGCCGTTGTTATGAAAAAATATGGCATATTTCCCATTTTTGAATTTATAAATCTTGTTTAAACAACGGGGCTGTTTCATCAGTTTACCACCGGGAGTGTAAGTAGCCCACTCGGGATTGGTCCAGGTGTGCCCGTTATCGCGACTATACACCTGCACATTATGCCCCTGGTTAGTGCGATACACACAGTATAGGCTACCATCGTTTAACGAAACAATATTATGTTCATCTGCAACTTTTCCCTGTGGAGGAAGTAATCCTTTGTTACCATCCGGGAGTGTTTCCCATAGAATTTTTTCAGGATTGGTTTCTGTCAGTATATTAACACTTTTGAGGATTGCACCTGCACCGCTTACCATAAACCCTCCCCCAAAATTACCAACTTTTGATAAAGGTAAATAAACAGCATCACCGTGAATAATTGCCACGGCGACACTCCAGAAAAACTGTATTCTCCCTTTGTAAATATTATTGTCATCAATTTCAAAATTTCTTATCGGCACTTCATACCTCTTGTCAGACCAGGAGTATCCGTCATCATCTGAATATTTCATCATCATTTTTCCAAAAGTATCTACCCGTTTTATTGGTTTTCCTTTCTCGTCAAGTACCTCCCGCATATTCTCTGAATTGTATGTGTAAAACACGTAAATTCTACCAGATGGAATTATTAACGGAACCACCCATGATGCTTCGGGACCAGTAGCAGGCTCAATGGATATTAATGGTAACCAGGTTTTACCACGGTCTTTGCTAATGGTAGAAACAATGTGCTGTCCTTGTTGCCCTTCGCGACCAACACCAGTGGTTAAAACAACAACCCATTCGCCTTTTTTATTGATGACCGAGTATGGCTGGTCACAATAACCTTCGTCAGGAATTATGCTCATTGCATTTTCAATGTTTCTCCAGTCTTCAAATTCCTGAGCTTTGCTAAAGAATGATAATAGGTATAAAAACAGAATTAAGCTAGTTTTGTACATTTTTTAAAAATTATTTTGGAAATGAACTATCAATTTGTTTATATAAAAAGATATTTAATTTTATTCGGTTAATTAATCATACTATTCCGCCAAATAATATTGAAGTGAGTTTAAAATTGTCCTATTAATTCAACAACTTAATCTTCCCGAATTCACTATCGCCGGTTTTGTTTCTCCATTTTAAAAATTCTCTTCTAAGATCCTCCTTTACAGATTTATAACCGGCAGAGTCAATCAAGTTATTCATCTGATAAGGATCCTTGTTCATATCGAAAAGTTGTACGGGTTTTACTGTATTACCATCTGTCTTTAAAAAAGCCATCATATAATCTTTTGTGTGTACAGCTCTCCAGGGCATTTTTAAATGCAATCCGGGATCATAATCTCTGCATCCAAACCAGTAGCACCCCAAATAAATTGATTGATGAATTTCATCAAGAAAATTAGTATTAAGTACTTTCAGGAAGCTTTTCCCTTCATTGCAAGGTTTTTTTACTTCGATTAAATCAAGAATTGTAGGAAAAACATCCACGAGTGTAAGATATTGTCCGGCAATTTTCCCGGCTTGAATTTTGGCTGGATATCTTATAATAAAAGGGACCCTGCTACTTTCTTCCATTGGGCGGCGTTTGTAATGCTGTCCGTGTGACAGCATCATATCGCCATGATCCGAAGTAAAAATGACAATGGTATTTTCAGTAAGATTCAATTCATCCAATTTGTCTAATAATTTTGCTATGTTTTGATCAATATTATGAATCATGGCATAATAAATAGCTAATTGTTCACGGGCCTCAGAGGCGAATTTTATGGGAACATTTGGACGAAGTTGAATTTTTTCCGGATCAAATAGCGATAGGTCTGCTACTTTGACATTTTCTTTTACTAATGGAAAATGTGGTGTGCCAAAATTAAGGTCCAAATACCATGACTTATCACGATTTTTTTCAATAAACGCTATTGCCTGATCTGTTTGATAATCCGGCTCATAGACACCTTTGGGAATATATATTGGTTCATGATCTTTTTCCCAATATCTGGATCCAAAATACTGATGACCTGTTTCAAAGCCTGCCCAATATTGAAAACCACGGTGATTGGTAGATGGAACATATGCATAATCGGCGTTGCTCCATTCAGGCCGATGGGGTAGAAAAGAGTTTTTATCTTCTTGTGCAGTAGGAGAATCTACTCCCTCAAGGTGCCATTTCCCAATATGCCCGGTTGAATAACCGACTCTAAAAAGTACTTCAGATAAAGTTGTAACTGTTTCCCGAAGATGGTATCCATTGTGAGGCACTCCTGCATTATGCGGGAAAAGCCCTGTGTGGATTGAAGCCCTTGTTGGCGAACATACCGGATATGGGGAGTACATGTGGGTAAACCTTGCACCTTCAGCTGCCAGATGATCCAAACCTGGTGTTTGAATATTTATGTCCCCACTACATGACATCGCCATCTCACGCATCTCGTCTACAACAATATACAATAAGTTTGGTCGGGGAATAGGTTGATTTGTCTCTCTGGTTTTTGTTTTTGTTCCGCAAGATGTTATCAGTATAGTAGAAAATATTGTTCCAATGCCAGCCAATATTATAATAAAGATTAATTTCCTGAGATAAGATTTTATTTTGTTTTTCATATTTATATATTTTTAATTCATTAATTATCTGAATATTAGAAATCTTATTCAACATAATATTATTGCCTCTCACCCAAAATAATTTCGTGCCAATTTATTTCACTATCTTCCAAAAAAAATAGATATTGATATAATTCATTTTTTGCTGCCAAACAATAGACACCAGATTTGAAATTGTAGTTGAATCCATCATATAAAAACGCTTTAGACCGACATTACTAAACTGGCTGTCCGTTAAAGTCTTTACTTTTGCCAATAAATAAAATTGTTGGTTAATAATTTTAAAGGTAACTATACCGGGTTAACCTTAAAAAGCTAACCCGGTTTTAGGATTATTATTGGTAACAATGCCTCTTATAAGTATTTCTCATCTTGAAAGTGGTTGTTTTCACTACCCTATTAATTGTGTAAAAAATTTAAGATAAGAAACTTATAAAGCATTACCATGCCGGGTCTTGTATAAGTACACCTGATTGAATATCTACCTGGCCTTCTGGCAATGGCCAATAATCATTCTTGTCAGCATTAAATACAGCTCCTTTCATGAAAGTCCTGAATTGAGAATCCTTTTCAATATATGCAGGTATAACCTCACCAAGAATTCCCCAACGACGTAAATCAAAGAATCTGTTACCTTCCATTGCTGTTTCTAAACGTTCCTCCATATGGACTGCGGCCCTGGCATATTCTTGACTTGGAAAGCTTTGATACTCGCCTAATAGATAATTTGCAGCAGGTTGGTCCCAGTCAACATCTGCACCTTCTGAAGAAGGAGCATTTGGGAAAGTATAAGAATTACATTTACCCATAATAAAGTCATGAGCCGAACGTCTTCTCACCTGATTTACCAAATCCATGGCTAAATCAAGTTCATTGGCCTCAACTGCACATTCTGCTCTCCATAACAATACATGAGCATAACGAATTAACCTGGTATTCAAAGCCGTCGACCGTTGCCAAGAAATATGGGAAGCTAATTCTGCCTGTGATTTATAGTACATCCGCTTTTTGATCTCAAATGGTCCTCCATTTGCAGGGTCACGCGCCCAACCCGTACAAATACCCCAATCCAAAAACAGGATACCTCTTCTTGCTATAGTCCAATCCAGACGGGGATCCACAGGATCTGTGGGAGGAACAAATTCATCATTGGCCCTTAAACCCATATCATTCTTTAAGTTTGTTTCGTCGAATCTTGGCCCATCAAAACCTAACAACGGCAAACCATTTGCATCTACTTTAAAAGCATTCACCAGGTCCAATGAAGGTTGATACATGCCGCAGCAAACAGGAAGTCCGGAGGTTGCAGGCGGATTGGTTCCCCAAATATCAGGAGTTCCGTTATTTCCACGGCTGCTTTCGTCATTCACGGCCCTTTGAATTTCAAAAATGGATTCCTGGTTATTTTGATGATCATAGTCAAAGTTATCAAAATAATAATCGGCCAAACTAAATTTTCCACTGTTTATGATCTGGTCGAGCAGTGGGCTTGCTTCAGCATATTTTTCCTGATGAAGAAGTACATAAGCTTTAAGCGCTATTGCTGCATACTTGGTAGCTCTTCCCGGCTCACCCGGAAAATTTTCAGGTAATGACTCAATAGCATCTGTTAAGTCCTGTTCAATTTCCGGCCAGATGGGATGATCATTTTTCACCTTATCAGGTTCTTCCTCATCATTAGAAATAAAAGGAACCTGAAAATGCATCCTTTGCAACCTGAAATTATAAAATCCTCTCAAAAACTTGGCCTGTCCCATAGCCGCATTTTTTTCTGAATCAGTCATATCATCCGCTTTTAAAATTGCATTTATACAGTCATTAGCCCTTGAAACGCCATCATATAAAACCGTCCACTTATCCCTTATAAAGGCATTAGAAGGCATAACTACATACCGTTCAATTTCTCCTATGGGCGACTGACCTGATAATGTCGTACCTTTGTAGGCATCGTCTGACGCACAATCCCAAACCCAGTTGGTAATAGAGCCGGCATAAGCTGCCGGCAATCTACTACCTTTAATTACAGCACCTTTCGATAATGTATAAGCGCCAGTCAAAAGCGCGTCAACACCTTCCTTGTTATTTAAATCTGCTTCCGATACAACACCAGTCGGCTTTTTATATAGAAAATCTTCGCTACATGAATTAGATATAAACATTGCTGACAGAAGCAACAATATAGTACTAAAATATTTCATGTTTTTAATTTTATTTCTCATGATGTATAAATTTATTGATTAGAAATTAGAAAGTTATATTTAAACCCAACATGTATGTCTTAGTTGCAGGCCATCTACCTATATTGACCCCAAAATCTCTTCCGGAGCTATAAAATGCAGGATCAAGTCCTTCATATCTGGTAATAGTCAAAAGATTCTGTCCAACCACGTATAAGCGTAAGTTTTCCAGACCAATCTTTTTGATAAAATTATCAGAAAAGGTATAACCCACTTGTAGATTTCTAAGTCTTAGATAAGAACCATCTTCAACATAATACGAACTGGGCAATTGACTTACCGCATCATTAACTTCAGCAATAGGCATTTTTGCATCTGCATTATTCTCCAGATAAGGACTTCCCCACGATTCGTATAATCTTCTTGTCCCTCTCCACAATTCCTGGAAATTAAAATCCAAACTACGTCGATCTAAGTTTAACACATCATTTCCAATACTGGCATAAAATGTAGCCAATAAATCAAAATTTTTGTACCCCAGATTCAGGTTAAGGCCAAGCGTTAAATCAGGATGCGGGTTACCTATCGATGTTCTGTCGTCTGAATTTATAACTCCATCTCCATTTACGTCAGCAAACTTGAAATGGCCTGGTTTGTTATAAATGAGGTCTAATTCATTGGGATACCAGGCATTTGCCTCTTCTTCAGTTTGGAATATTCCCAAAACTTCGTATCCGTAAAACTCTGGAAAAGAAGTCCCTTTCTTAGCATACGTATAGGACTGGGCCTTATAGGTAGAACCATATTTTACTTCGCCCTCCATATCAGATAATCTGATAAGTTCATTTTTATACCTTGAAGCAATCAGGTTAATATGATAAGAAAAATCATTGTTTAATACCGTTCCTTTATAATCAACAGACAAATCAAATCCCTTGTTTAACATATCTCCAATATTAACAGATGGTGCAGAAGCATTACCGTAAACAGCAGGAATGGCTTTGGGATAAAGCATGTCCGTAGTTTCTCTTTTCCACACATCCAATCCCATTGAAAGTTTTTTTAAAACAGTAACATCAAAACCCAAATTGATGGTAGTTGTCGTTTCCCATTTCGCATTGGGATTCCCAAAAGCATTTGTTTCAAAACCAGAATTTGACTCGTTATTAGAACCGTTAATCGGATAATATGAATAATTAATATTAGTTCGAAAAGTAGAGAAACCATTATAAGTGCCGATTCTATTGTTCCCGGATTGTCCCCAACTGGCACGAAGCTTTAAAAAGTCCAACCAATCGACCGAACGCATAAAACCTTCCTTCGAAATTATCCACCCCCCTGCAAATGAAGGGAATGTTCCCCATCTGTTTTTTTCTGCAAATACAGATGAGCCGTCATGTCTGATCACTCCATCAAAATAATATTTGTCTTTATACTCGTAATGCAACCTTCCAAAATAAGAAACAAAAGAACTTTCGGAATAGCCTCCGCCGTTCATTTGGGTTCCTTCCCCGGCATTTAGGACAAAGTATTCCTCCGTAGTCAAAAGATATTCCTCTCTTGAGGCGCTCATATTGTCAGATCTATCGTATCCGACTTCAAATCCGGCCATCGCATCAATAGCATGATCGCCGAACGATTTCGTGTAATTTAGCGTATTGATCCAATCCCATCCCGTTGCTTTTCTTGAGGAAACAGTAAGTTTATCTAACGGAGTCCCTTTATATTCCCAGAGATTTGCTTCTGCCGGAGAATTGTTCCATCCATTACCGGCGTTTACGCCAAAAATCGTTTTAGCTTTAAAGTTCTTCAAAAAGTGAAAATTGGCATACACATTCCCCTTGAGCGATAAATGCTTTCTAGTATAATCGCTTTTCCTCCATATCTCAGATGGTTCATTATGATTTGAAGCGAATCCAACTAATTTTGTTACCGGAGCCCAATTCCCCTGAATATCGTACACAGGACAAAGACGCGGCATCATTAAACCTATGCCAATTGTACTGCCTAGGCCTCCATCCGCTTGTCTTCCCCAATTATTTTGATACCTCGCACCAAAATTTTCACCTATTTCCAACCAATCAAAAAGATTGATCGACATGTTTGTGCGGAAATTGAATCTGTTAAAACCTGATTCCTTAACCTCGCCGGTATTATCAGTATATCCAAAAACTACCGCATATTTTAAGTTATCTGCCCCTCCTTTAATGGTCATGTCATAATCATGGGTAATTGCATTCTGGTAAACATAATCGAACCAGTTTGTCCCTTCGGGGGTCGATTCCACAATCTGATAATCGTATGCATGATATTTACTTAAATCTATATCGTCTGTGACAGCCGGATATATATACTTTGGAATTACAGGAGTGGGGCCATTCCCGTAAAGTGGATGATTCGGCTCTATACCCGAGTTTTCATACGACATCCAAAGCATTTCTCCATATTCTGTAGGATTCAGCATATCGTACTGCGGAGGTAAAGCGCTTATGGTGGTGCGTGCGTTCACTGTAACTTCAGGAGCCTGGCCTCTTTTTCCCCGGACGGTATTAACCACAATTACACCGTTCGCTCCCCTCGCTCCGTAGATAGCCGTTGAAGCGGCATCTTTCAGTACTGACATCGATTCAATTTCCGCCGGATTTAAATCTCCTATACCGGAAGGAACTCCATCCACAATAACAAGAGGAGAAGTGTTGTTTATAGTACCGATTCCGCGTATTTGAATATTGGCTCCGGCGCCAGGGGTATTAGCACTATTAGCCACCACTCCCGGAACCATACCTTGAAGAGCATTTGTAATGTTATTTACCGGATTCATTTTATTTAAATTTTCGATATTGACATTAACAACACTACCTGTTAAGGCTTGTTTACTACGAGTCCCATACCCAATAGCCACCACCTCTTCCAAACCAATAGCTTCTTGAACCAAAATAATATTAATCACTGCACGTCCTGATATCTCAACCTCCTGGGTTCTATACCCGATAAAAGAAAACATAAGTGTTGCACTGGGATCATCCACTTCGATGCTATAGTTCCCATCTGCATTTGTAATAGCTCCGACTAAGGTTCCTTTAATTAGAATATTAACCCCCGGAAGCGGATTGCCGTCTTCGTCGGTTACTGTTCCGGTAATAACAATCTGTTGTGCCATTTCCTTTTTAAATGGTTGGATCATTTCATCGGTTGTAATAACGATTTGCCGGTCCTTTATAACATAATCCACTCCTGTGCCGGCAAACATCTGATTTAATATAAAGTCAACTTTTTTATCAGCTAACTTAATATCAACCTTTCTTGATACATCAACCATCTTCGGACTATAAAGGAAAAAGAATTCGCTCTGGCCTTCAATGGTTTTTAATGCATCTTCTACAGTTACATTCTTCAGGTCGAGTGTTAATTTTGTGCGCTGTGAATAAGAATCAACAGCCAAAACCTGCAGAATAGTAAGCAGAAACAGGAAACCTGATAGTTTCATGATTTTAATTAATTTTTTTTTCATACTTTTGTAATGATTAAAGGTTAAACATTCCCTTTTTATTATTAGGGTTTTTGAAAATACGGCAACCCT
>JAUVJI010000203.1 GCA_030596605.1 Bacteroidales bacterium | reverse complement strand
TTTTATGGAATGTGCCGGTAACTTATGTTTTTATCAGGCCACAGCGATATACTTTTAAATTTACTGAGCAAAATGAATATTATACACTTTGCTTTTTTGGGAAGGAGCATAAAAGTATACTCACATACTGTGGAACCCATTCTGGTAAAGATGTGGATAAAATGGGGGAGACGGGATTAGTTCCTCTAACTTCAGATCTGGGTAATATTTATTTTGATCAGGCAAAGCTGGTAATAGAGTGTAAAAAATTATATTTCGATGATATCAAACCTGAATATTTTATGGATAAGTTGATTGATCGTAATTACCCGAAAAAGGATTATCACCGGATGTATATTGGGAAGATTGTAAAATGTTTGGTCAATCATGATAATTAAATAAGTTGTATTTTGCTTCAGTTTGATTTAATTTTGATTTCTCTTTAAGGTTCATGGCAAGTATCATTACAAAAATAAAACAAAGTTCAGGCGAATTCTTTTTCAAACAAAAGTTAAATACACTTTCGCGTAAGAAAAGATTGATTAACCTGAACGAGGCGAAATCCATCACCATCGTTTATAATGTTACAAGTCAAACGGCATTCAGAACGGTAAAAACACTTGTTAAAGACCTTACTACCAAGCAGCGTCAGGTGATGGCGCTGGGATTCATTAACC
Organism: Bacteroidales bacterium; assembly: GCA_030596605.1. GTDB lineage: Bacteria > Bacteroidota > Bacteroidia > Bacteroidales > JAADJA01 > JAADJA01. The sequence goes on along the minus strand of JAUVJI010000203.1, from coordinate 6,191 downwards.
GTAAATCAATCCCCAACTATTGTGTTGCTGCCAATTCCGGATATTATTTTAACCTCAGGGATTTAAACTGGTATGGCGGCCCAAAAAATGATTACCTCAAAGAATTTATCCGAAAGGATTTTGATATACTTATTGACCTTACAATGGAGGATGTATTCATCCTTAAATATATTTCAGGTCTTTCCAGGTCGAAACTTAAAGTAGGCAGGTACAGTAAAATACACGAAAATTATTTCGATGTAATGATCAATCTGGATAAATCTTCATCAATAGACGATTTTATTGAACACGTACTACACTATCTACTAATCTTAAAACGTAAGTAATATGTCTGCAAACTTTACGGGAACAGGTGTCGCGGTAGTCACTCCCTTTCATGATTATGGAACCATTGATTTTTCCGCCTTAGAAAATGTGCTCAACCATGTTATAACAGGAGGCGTTGATTTTGTGCTTGCACTGGGGACTACATCGGAAGCAGCAACTTTATCGAAAGATGAAAAAAATGCGGTTCTCAATTTTTTCGTAGAAACAGTTGATAATCGTGTACCGATCATGCTGGGAGTAGGGGGGAATAACACACAGGAAGTCGTGAACTGTATAAAATCCTTATCATTTGAGGGCATCGACTCTGTTTTGTCTGTATCGCCCTATTATAACAAACCACAGCAAAAAGGACTTTATTATCATTTTAAGACCATTGCCGGCGCTTGCCCGTTACCCGTTTTTTTATACAATGTACCATCAAGGACAAGTGGCAATATATCTGCTGAAACAACACTCAAATTGGCAGAAGAAGCCAATAATATTGTCGGGATAAAAGAAGCTTCCGGAAATTTTGAACAGATCATGGAGATCATTAAAAATAAACCTGATGATTTTAAAGTGCTTTCCGGTGATGACATGCTGACATTACCTTTGTTAAGTATCGGAGCTGAAGGTGTAATATCTGTAGTGGCCAATGCATTTCCTAAAGAATTCTCTAACATGGTAAAAATGGGAATGGATGGACAATTTGCCAAAGCCAGGGATATTCATTTCCGGTTAACTGAAATAATAAAAGCACTTTTTGCCGATGGCAACCCCAGCGGTATTAAAGCAGCGCTTGATATTTTGGGGATTTGTAACAATAATCTCAGGCTTCCGCTAGTAAAAGTTAATAAATCGGTTTTTAACCAGTTAAAACTCCTGATAGACGAGTTTGATTTCCAGTCCTGATTTTAGTCCTTTTCCCCTTTTAAATTAAGCTTCAAAATACAACCTTTTGCGGTTGTTTCATGTCAGGTATTTGAAAGTATTTATTGTAGAATATTATTAGGTGTCAATTTAATTTAAATAATGAAAAAATTAATCATATCAATTTGTTTTCTGGTAGTTTCAGGATTTATAAGTAATACATTTGGCCAATCACAACAAGAAATTATCACATCCTTATTTAAAGACAGGGGTGAACTTTATTTCAAATTTAATATTTCTGATACCAAGGAACTGGCAGTTTTATCAAATATGATTTCAATTGACGAAATTAATGCTGATGAAATTTATGCCTATGCCAATAAAAATGAATTCTCAGATTTTCTTGAGTTAGATTTTGATTACACAGCTTTAACACCTCCCAGTATACTCATCATTCCTGAAATGAAAAATTCAGTGAATTTGAAAGAAATAGAAGATTGGGATTTTTATCCAACCTACGAAGCTTATATTGATATGATGTACCAGTTCCAGACGGATTACCCGGGATTATGCGAAGTGATCAGTATCGGGCAATCCATAGAAGGACGCGAATTACTTTTTGTACGGATTTCTGACAATATCGGCCAGGAAGAAGGTGAAGCACAATTTCTATATACAGGCACCATGCATGGTGATGAAACAACAGGATTTGTACTTCTTTTAAGATTGATCGATTACTTGTTATCAAATTATGGTACTGATCCAAAAGTTACCAATATGGTGGATAATCTCGATATCTGGATCAATCCTGCAGCCAATCCTGACGGAACCTATGCCGGAGGAAACGGTTCTGTATATGGCGCTACACGATACAATGCAAATGGGGTAGATTTAAATCGTAATTATCCTGATCCTGAAGATGGCCCCCATCCTGATGGGAATCCGTGGCAAACAGAAACTATTCACTTCATGAGTTTTGCGGAGAACAATCATATTGTAATGGGAGCAAATACACATGGCGGGACAGAAGTCTGTAATTATCCATGGGATACATGGCCAGAACTTCATGCAGATGATGACTGGTGGCAATATGTATGCCATGAATATGCCGACACTGCCCAGGCTTATTCGCCGGGTGGTTATATGAGTGGATATGATGATGGTATTACAAATGGGTATGCCTGGTATTCAATCTCTGGTGGAAGGCAGGACTATATGAATTATTTTCATCAGTGCCGTGAGTTTACCCTGGAAATGTCCGATGTAAAATTGCTTCCGGCCAATCAGTTGCCTGACCTATGGGATTATAATTACCGTTCGTTGCTCAACTTTATGGAACAAACCTTATTTGGTGTTGCAGGAACAGTAACTGATGCTAATACCGGTGACCCTGTTTATGCTGAAATTTATATTGAAGGTTATGATGCAGACAGTTCATGGGTTTATACTGATGACGTTTTTGGGAATTATTCCCGGCCTTTGTTTGAAGGAACCTACGATATTACTTATTCGGCATTTGGTTATTACCCGCAGACCATAGAAAATGTAAATATTTTAAACAAGGAACTTACCATCGTTGATGTACAATTGGTATCCGGTAACCTCATTGTTGACTTTTCAGCAAGTTCCACCAATATTTCCATAGGATCAAGTATTGATTTTATCGATATGTCATTCGGCAATATCATTAGCTGGGAATGGACATTTGAGGGAGGAACACCATCCGGTTCCACACAGCAAAATCCAACAGGTATACAATACCCTGATGAAGGGTCATTTGATGTTTCTTTAACGGTTTCCGATGGTGCCAATACTCAAACTATCACTAAGGAGGATTACATTACAGTTAGTGTAGAATTTATCATGCAAAATACTACCGTTATAACCTGTACAGGTGTGTTTTATGATACAGGTGGATCATCCGGCAATTATAGTGATAATGAAAATTTTACTATGACGTTTTTGCCGGAGGATATCAATAACAAAATCGAAATTGAATTCACTGAATTTAATATTGAATATCATGCAAATTGTGATTATGACTGGCTGAAAATATATGATGGAACCAATACATCATCAACTCTAATCGGTAAATATTGCGGAACGAATTCTCCGGGAACAATTACGGCCACCAATGAAGACGGGGCATTAACCTTTGAATTCCATTCCGATTATTCGGTAACGGAACTTGGTTGGTCGGCAAATGTTTCATGTATTGAAACTGCTTTACCTCCTATTGCGGATTTTATGGCAGATGTAACCTCGATAATCGAGGGTGAATCTGTTCAGTTTGCCGATATGTCAACAAATGATCCCACAGGTTGGGAATGGACTTTTGAAGGAGGAACTCCGGCTATTTCTGGAATTCAAAATCCTGTTGTAACCTATGAAATTGAGGGGGTATATGATGTAACTCTGATCGTTACCAATGAAGCAGGATCTAATACCATGGTAAAAGAGGATTATATAACAGTGGATCATGTTACAGCCATAACTGAACTAGATGAAAATATGATCAGACTGTTTCCTAATCCGGCTTCCCATACTTTGAATATTATTACAAATAAAAACACCCATCACATTTCATTGCTGAATATTCTGGGATCACTGGTTTTGGCACAATCCGTTAACTCATCAAGTTTTTCAATCGATATTTCTAATCTTGATGCAGGGATTTACTTTGTTAAGCTCTTTTTCGGTAGTGAAACAGTCGTTAAAAAAATTCAGGTGAGGGATTAAATCTAACTATTAATTACACCATTGAAGTTTAACTCTTTGAGTTTGGACGCCTGCTTTGCCGTCAGACAGGCTCAAAGCAGAGGAGCACTTATTTACTGCCCTCAAGCATTCCTGCGAAGGCAGGGAATCCAGTATTAACTATTGTATTAATGAATCCTTCCTTCAGTCTTTCGGCTTAATCTTATAATAGTTATATCGAAAACAAATTAATATTTAAAAAATGAAAATGTCATTCCTCGGATAAAGAATTTTTTCTCAGCAATTGGTATTGCAATAAATCTAATTCTTCTTTGATATATCCTTCCTGCAGTGGCTCATTTTTTTCTGTTAGAAGATATTCCTGTTGTAAATCTCCCGTGCGGTCCAGGTTGATGTGAAATTTCCGCTGGAAATATCCCATTAATCCCCATTTCTGATAAAGCGGTTTTGATATATCAATGGTGCTTTTTGCAGAAAGATAGTTGCCTATTGTCACCACATCCTTTATCATTTCTTCGTTTCGGCAGTATTTACCATAATTTACAACAGATAATAAAATACTGATTGAGAGGAGCAAATATCCGGTAACCCGGAATAATTTGAGCCATATCGAATATTGATCAATGCGGTTTAAATAATTACCCACAATATGAGCTATAAGGATCGAAAATCCAATTGCAAAATAGGGGAGGGAAGGCACGATGTAAAAACTCAATTGCTTTGGACTTATCATTATAGGAAGAGAAGCTGATAACCCGATAAGCAAAAAGAGAAGGAAAAATCGAATGGCTTTAGATTCATTCTTTAGTTGTTTGAATGACTTTATGTAATAGAGCAGGATCAAAAGAGCAGACACAATAAACATTATTACAAGCTCCCTCAATAATGCTATCATTATAAACCATCTCGATACAACAACCCGTTCACCTCTTAAACTCTCCATCACCTGGGTTTCGATGTATTTTGTTAAGCTTTCTAAAGCCGGTTCATTCAATCCTGTCAGCAGCAAGGAAATGCTAATAAATGCAAGCAAAAGAATAAGAGAGTTTAATATTGTTTGCCGTATGTCAAGTGTGCTCCTGAATACAAAAAAATAACAAAAAAAGAAGGCAAAAGGAAACAATGCCGGGAACCCTTTTGAAAGGAAACCTAAAAAGATCAGGAAAGCTGATAATAACAAAAAGGCAATGCGCCTGGTGATGCTTTTAATATCAATGGAAACAAAAAGGAAATATGTTGCTGCCAGTGAAAAAAGTCCCATGGTGTTTTCCAGCATATTATTGTTGTACGACCAAAAAGCTTTTGGAATGGTGATCCACAATAATACCGGCAGCCAATATATTTTTTTGAGTTCGCTTTTAAAGGAAATCTTTTTCCAGATCAGGATAATGAATAATGCTGTTAATAGTGCGGTTAAAAAGGAATAGAATTTTTCCACATAAAACGCATCACCCATCAATTTAAAAAAAAGACTCTGTATACCATAAACCAAAGGGGGGTGTTCATAATATTCGGCCATTATAGTTTCTGAGAATTTTGGAAACCAGAAAGTACCGATACCATTCGCCAGGTTATGCCCCAGGGTTGAATAAATCAGGCCATCCATAAACAATCCTTCCTGAAATACCTGTGGAAGCAATAGTATTGTCAGAACCGCCAAGGTGAAAACAATGAAAGGATTGTTGATGTTTTTGTTAACCATACTTGATTGTACCGGTGGATAATTAAATTTCAAAATTAGTTTAATTATTCTTGCTGCTAAAATGCAAAAAACAGACAATAAAAAATAACATGAAACATAAGTTTATCCAACCACCATAAATAATAGCGCCTAAAGGATATGGAATATAATCTTTCAGGGAATTACCTAATAATATGAGTAAGGAAGGTGTGAATAATAACAACCATAAAGGATACAGCGACTTCTTAAAAATAACGAGATAGAATAATATAAGAGTCCAGATAGTTGCACAAATAAATATTACAGTATATATCGACTCCATATAAGTCCTGAATAATAATAATTGTTCGGATCGTAGTGATTCCGGGAGTCTTCCGATAATGCCATAATTTGCAAATACTGCATGGTAGGTTCCTGCGACAACAAAGAAAACTGCAAAACTTGCAAAAAGAATTTTTGCTAATACCTTGTTAACCGATCGAAAGACAATATAAGGTAACCTCTAAAAATTAAACAACTACAAACCAATTAAATAATGATGTTTTTGCTACCTTAGCTACCTAATATATTCAACATGGTTCAAAAGTACAAAAAACAAGGAAAACAAGGAATGTTC
>JAUVJI010000185.1 GCA_030596605.1 Bacteroidales bacterium | reverse complement strand
CGCCAGTTAAAAGTCTATTTGTACCCACTTCATTTATTTCAGTAGAAATTAACAATTGCCCCATGGAATTATAAATCGCAAATGTGTAGTTAGAATTATCAACTGTTTTTGCGACAATAAAAATAAAATCTTTAGCCGGATTGGGGTATATTTCAAACTTTCTTTGATCGGTAAAATTGTCCTCTATTCCAACATAATAACATTCTTCATAGTATTCATGTTGGTAAATAATCTCTCCTTGTTCTTGAACACAAAGTAATTCAATTTCAGGACAAACTATATAGCAATAAAAACCTGTTTCAAGTAAGCCATTATTACTCCCAACTCCTTCAATCCAATAATTATTTTCAAAGTTTTCACAGGAAAATTTTATTCTTTTCCGGTATTCATCAACGATCAATATAGAATCAACTTCAGTAATTACAATTTCAACTTCAGTCGGATAATATTGTAAAAATGATGTTATAACCAATGTATCATTTAGTTTGGCATTAAAGTCATAAACCATAGCCGGTTCAATAAAAGTTGAAGATAAAGGTGAAAAATATACTTTTCGATTTGTATCTTCTCTGATATATCCAATTTTCGTCCATTGTGTTGGATATTCTTCATCAGTAAAATAGAGATTTTTAAAGATATTATTATTTATCAATGTGTCTCCTTCACATTTATAGGTAAAGGTTAGTGTAGGACTAGGAAAACAGGATTCCATAACATGCCAGGTTTTTCCTGTATCAATAAGCGGATAATAGGTTGATTGAGCATAATTTAGTCCAAACAATAGACACAGAACAAAAGAAAGCACCAGGGTTTTCATAATATTGTTTTATAGAATCCACTAAGTTACAAAAGAATACAATATCATCTTGATTTTCACCAAATGGGTGTACTGAAAATTTCACTATAGAACACAAATAACGCAGATTGTTCTGATTTTCACAGTTTTTTTTTATACCGAGTGCATAGTCGAAATCAGTGTATCTCTGCTTAATCTGTGTCATCTGTGTTCCATTTTTAATACTTACAATGGAATTTTGTTATACCTCCCACCAAATGATTTTCGCTTTATTATATTAAATTTGCCATAATTAAGAAGATTTAGACAATCAATAGAAAAAATGGACCGTGAAATCTTAAGCACCAATCGCAAAGCATTACGAATCAACTTGAAGGAGCATGTTTATGGAACCATTGCGGAAATTGGTGGAGGACAGGAAGTAGCCCGGAATTTTTTTCAGGCTGGCGGTGCTTCAGGGACAGTGGCCAAAACTATATCGGCTTACGACAAACTATTTAGCGATCATATTTACAATGCTGACAAGGTCGGCAGGTATGTTTCGGAAGGCCGGCTACTCAAAATGCTTAATACGGAATATAATGAACTGGTCCATATACTTGCAGATAAAAAAAGTGAGGATACCTGTTTTTTTGCCTTTGCCAATACGGTTGCAACAATCAACTTCAAAAAGGACAATGAAGGACATGGCTGGCTGGGATTGCGGTTTCAGCTAACCCCTGATACCGATCCCAATGAAATCATCCTGCATGTGAGGCTGCTCGAAAATGATGCAATACTCCAGCAAGGTACTCTTGGAAAATTAGGGATTAACCTGATTTTTGCCTGTTATCATTTGCACGAATATCCTAATTCATTTCTGCAATCGCTATTGGATAATCTTTCATCGGATTGCCTGGAAATTAACATGATGCGAATGAAAGGCCCGGATCTGGATTGGGTGGATAACCGGCTTCTCGCTGTTCAGTTGGTTAAAAATGGTATGACTACGGCCATTATGTTCGACAGGATGGGCAATGTGCAGGAACCTGCTGATATGCTCTACAAAAAAAATGTACTGGCGTTCAGAGGCAGCTTTAGACCAATTACTTACGTTGGATTCGATATGCTGAAAACCAGTTATAGCATATTTAAAAGAGATGAAGATTATGATAAAGGAAATACCATGTCGCTCTGTGAAATGACCATGAATAATTTGCTTGGAGAGGGCGAATTGGATGAAAGGGATTTCCTGGCCCGTGTTGACTTATTAAACGGTATGGGACAGCATGTAATGGTTTCTTCCCTGAGCGAGTATTATAAACTGGTCACTTATTTTTCGAGATTTAATATTATTAACCTCCGAATAGTAATGGGTATCCCAAATTTTCTTGATGTGCTCAATGAAAAATATTATGAGGACCTGAAAGGGGGCATTCTGGAAGCAATGGGAAAACTTTTTATAGAAAATATGAAACTCTACGTCTACCCTACTATTTCATCGGTTTCCATAGATGATCCGACTAAGGGTGAATATTTACTGACTTCTGAAAACCTTCCATTAGCTGAAGATTTAAGGGATTTGTATAATTACCTGATTAAAAACCGGAAGATCATCGATATAAAAAATGTTAAAAAAGAAAGACTGTATATAAATTCAAGAAAGGTGTTGAAAATGATACAGCAAGGTAAAACAGGATGGGAAAAAATGGTTCCCAGATACGTGGAAGACCAGGTTAAATCCAAAAAATTATTTGATTATCAAAAGGATGTATCCGATCAGAGTTTCGAGAAGAAATAAATACCAAGTGCTTTTGATAAATAATACTGACAGTTAGTAAGGATTTGTAAAAAGTATTTTGAACCACATAGGAACATAGAACACATAGAAAAAATTTCATTTTTTTGACTAATATTAAAAGTAAATAAATGAAAGTAACACAAAAATACATTGATGAACTTACATATAAGATTATTGGTTGTGCCATTGAAGTTCATAAGCACATTGGTCCTGGCTTACTCGAGAGTGTTTACGAAAAATGTTTCATACATGAACTGAAGTTAAAAGGTTTACACTTAAAATCCCAACAGAAAGTACCTATCAATTATAAGGGTATTGACCTTGATGCGGAATTAAGATATGACGTACTCGTTGAAGACATAGTAATTGTTGAGTTAAAAGCTATGGAGGGTATATTACCTATTCATGAAGCGGTAGTACTTTCTTACATGAAGATGTTAGAAAAGCCAAAAGGAATTATTATTAACTTTAATTCTACAAATATTTTCCACAACGGACAAAAAACGCTGGTAAATAAGTATTATGAATCATTAACGAAGGAATAAAAACTAAAATGAATAAAAAAAAACTATGTGAGCTACTGTGGCTATGTGGTAAAACAATAGCTGAATCTAAGTTTTTAATACGTTATTCAATAAAATATTAAAATAATGGTTACTACTCCACTCGCAGAAATACTCAGACCCAAATCACTGGATGAATACATTGGGCAGGAGCATATTGTGGGCAAAGGGGCTATTTTACGACAAGCCATCGAATCCGGTAATATTCCATCTATGATATTCTGGGGTCCACCGGGTGTGGGAAAAACCACCCTTGCATTTATTATTTCCCAAAAATTGAACCGGCCATTTTATACCTTGAGTGCAATCAGTTCAGGGGTGAAGGATGTGAGGAAAGTCATTTCAGATGCTAAATCAAGTATAGCGGGGACAATCCTGTTTATTGATGAAATTCACCGGTTTAATAAATCACAGCAAGATTCATTGCTTGGAGCTGTTGAAAAAGGGATTATCACCCTCATTGGTGCAACCACTGAAAACCCTTCCTTTGAAGTTATCTCGCCCCTCCTCTCCCGCTGCCAGGTTTATATTTTAAAAGACCTTGAAAAAGAAAATTTATTGGAATTACTGATTAAAGGCCAGAAACAACTTGAAACTACAAATAAAATTAAAATAGAGATCACTGAAAACGAAGCCTTGTTGCGGATTTCCGGTGGAGACGCCCGTAAATTACTGAATGCCCTGGAATTGGTGGTTAGTTCAGAATCCGGTAAAACAAAAAAGGTTGATGTTACCAATGATAAAGTACAGCATGTCATTCAGAAAAACCTGGCGATCTACGATAAATCAGGTGAAATGCATTATGATATTATTTCTGCATTTATAAAATCGCTGCGTGGCAGTGATCCCAATGCTGCGGTTTATTGGCTGGCCCGAATGGTTGAAGCCGGAGAAGACCCTAAATTCATTGCCCGCAGAATGTTGATCCTTGCATCAGAAGATATTGGTAATGCAAATCCTACGGCGCTTGTGTTGGCGCAGAGCTGCTTTGATTCGGTAAATGTTATAGGTTATCCCGAATGCCGGATCATACTTTCTCAAACTGCCATCTATCTTGCATCTTCTGCGAAAAGCAATGCTTCCTATCTGGCTATTAAAGATGCCCAGAAACTGGTGAATAAAACCGGAGACTTATCCGTTCCACTTACCGTTCGTAATGCACCCACCCGGTTAATGAAAGATATAGGTTATGGGAAAGGATACAAATATGCACACGATTATGATCAAAATTTTGCCGACCTGGAATTCCTTCCTGAAAAAATTAAAGGCACTAAATTTTATGAACCTGGCGATAATGCACGTGAAAGAGAAATCAGGGCAAGGCTAATATCGCTTTGGAAAAAGAAATATAACTATTAAACGATGAAAATAAAAAACCTGATTTACCTGGTTGTTTTGGTATTGATTGCTGCAAAATGCGGTGATCATAAAAATAAGATTGAAGGTATTCCGGTATCAGACTTTTATAATAATTGTGAAGATGAATACATCGATTATGGTGATATGATCACTTTAGGCGATCCCAGTGATAAGTTCATGATCCGATTACCATATAATTGGGATATTCAGGAAAGTTACTCAGATACGCTGTATGGCATTATAGCAACCAATCGCTTTGAAGTGGGAAATGACCCTGAAAATTTCTTACTGGTATCTGTTACCGGATATCAAACCACTGATACATTATATGAATATTTTATAAAGGAGATCAAGACCCTGAAAAAGGACAAGACAATGACTGTGCATGAGCTTGGCCAAATGGAGATAAATGAAAAAAGCGCTTATTGGATTAAATTTGAAACTGATGAATCTGACTTTAAGATCATGAATTTAGTACAATATGTTTTGTCGGAAAGCGAAAATGAAATATATTTAATCCAGTCATCGGTTTATAAATCTGATGATTATGATAAAATACTTTGCCGGTTAAAGCGATTTACAGATTCATTCGAATTGGTAAAAGATAATTAATAAAAAAATAGATTTATTCATTAAATTTGTACCTCTAATATTTGATAATGATTGATATACCAAACTTACACCATACAAATTCCGGGAACTTTTTTCTGATTGCAGGACCTTGTGTTATTGAAAATGAGCAAACCCCTTTTGAGATTGCAAAAAAAATAAAATCAATTTCGAAAAAATTGAAAATCCCCTTTATCTTTAAAGCGTCCTATAAAAAGGCAAACAGGTCAAGATTAGACTCTTTTACAGGCATTGGCGATGAAAAGGCATTAATGATTATCAGAAGGATCGGGGATGAATTAAATATCCCGGTTTTAACTGATATTCATACTGAACAAGATGCCGAACTGGCCGCCCAATATGTTGATGTACTTCAAATACCGGCTTTTTTATGCCGGCAAACCAATCTTCTTGTGGCTGCTGCCAGAACAGGTAAAATGGTGAATATCAAAAAGGGGCAATTTCTATCGCCTGAAGCAATGAGATTTGCTATAGACAAAGTCAAGGATTCAGGTAATAATAATATTGTAATTACTGAAAGAGGTACCACTTTCGGCTACCAAGACCTGGTAGTGGATTACCGGGGAATACCGGTGATGCAAAAATTAGGAGTACCTGTAGTTTTAGATTGTACCCATTCTTTGCAGCAACCTAATCAATCAGAAGGAATAACCGGTGGTCAACCGGAGTTGATTGAAACCATTGCAAAGGCAGGTATTGCTGTTGGAGTAGATGGAATATTTATTGAAACACATCCTGACCCCAAAAATGCCAAATCGGATGGTGCTAACATGCTGCATTTAAATCTATTGGAAAGCCTACTTGAAAAGTTAGTCCGAATAAGAAAATCCATTAAATAAAATCCAGAAAATGAATAATACCACAGAAGACAAAACAGTTGCCATTGTAAGCTACATTTTCTTCATTGGTTGGATCGTGGCTTTCGTCCTGCATAACAACAATAAAACAGAATTAGGAGCCTTTCATTTAAGGCAAAACCATGGATTATATATTACCAGGATAATCCTTTGGTGGATACCGGTTATATGCTGGATACTTAATATTATTGTATTTATTTTCTGGTTAATTGGATTGATAAATGCCACCCAGGGTGAGCAAAAACCTATACCCATCATCGGGGAATTTTACCAGGATTTATTCAAAGGGATAGGAAAATAATTATTCTCTACATATTATTTCTCCAGAATCAGATTTTTTATCCCTCCTGTTTCAGGATAAAACTGAACTGCTGTAATAGATGAGGGTAAGTAGGATACTGTTCCAAATTGTGCTATTTGAAGATTGGCCCGCAAAACGATATCATCATTTACTTCAAGTGTCACCAGTGAAGTAGCAGGGATCCTGTAATAAAATCCATGATTTTCGGTTGCCATCTGCTCTCTTGCTTTTATGGCAGATATTAAATTTTGATTGGTTTCATTTGTTTCAAAACGAACATATACCCGTTGACCGCCAGCAGCATTGAGATCTTTTACACCACTTCGTTCTGAAAAGATACACACTGGCATTTCACCCGACGAATCATCTGGTTCAGGCAATACCGTGAAACTATAGCTAATTGTTTTTTCAATGGTGATCCCTGTAAAAAGCGACATATACTCATTTTCAAGGTTCTTCAGTTCCTGATGCATATAGGAAATAGCGCCTGCTTCATATGGAATTTCCTGATAACCAGTAATTAGATTATACCGGTTTTCACGTATTTTACTTATTTTATTAGCTGCTTCAACCGCTTTTTGTTCACTACTTTTTTCTACCCATCTTTTTTCAAGGTACATTTTTACAACAGAAATAGTATCTACAAGTACTTTCCTGATGATTGTATCCGATTTTTCATATAAATTGGTTTCGGCAAAATATTGAAATAAGTCCTGATAAGCAGATTCCTCACCAATCATACCTTTTGAAAGTTCCTTTGTAGCCGCCTCTGATAAAGAACCATTTATACCGGAAGGCAACCCTGATTCAGACAATGAAATTAGAACAGCTTTGTTTTCTTTCAGTATTTTATCATCAACCTCTACAAAATAAAAATTATCAGGATCTGGTTTTGCAACCGTACTTAACTTAACATCAGATATTACAAATTCATTATAATCATTTGTTGAAACATCTTCCAAATCGAGATATTTACCAGCAAACTCAGCATAAGGACCAGCCAAATACTCGGTTTTATTCACCACAATATCTACTTTGATCCATGTTTGTGGTAAGGCATAAAAAATACCCGGTTTATCTCCCAGATCAGTTCCACTCTTCACCGGGTAAACCTTTACCTGACCAAATGAAAGAGTGTATAGAAATATAAAAGAGACTAAAAATAAGTGCTTTATGATGAAATTCATTGTACAATTCTTCATGCTAATTATTTGGTAGAATTTGCATTTCAAAAATACGCTAATTTTTTTAATTCCCTAATAACTGACAACCCTGTAATTTTTTGTATTTTTGTCCGAATATCAACATCTAAATGTAAATGAGCAGGTTATGAAAAATCGTTTTATTTGCCCAAAATGCAGGTCGGATCTTAAAATTGGTGATCATTTAATATTTAGTACGCAAACAGAGCGTGGTTTAAGAGGAGTATTACTGATTAGCCCTGAACTTGGTAATTATACCATTATCCATGATGATAAATTTATTGTCATGGAAGGTGAGCATGTTGATTTCTTTTGCCCTGTATGTCAGGAAAACCTATCCATTGAAGATGATGACAAAGATTTGGCAGAAGTGATCATGATCGATGAGAAAAATGAAGTATACAAAATTATCTTCTCAGAAATTGCTGGGAAAAAATGCACCATAAAGGTCAAAGATGACAAGATCATTGAGTCATTTGGGGAGGATGCTGATGAATTTACCAATTATTGGGGATCAGGGCCAAAGTATTAATTCCTTGTTATTGGATCAGTATCTTCTGAGCTGCAAATGTTTTACCGTTTGAAATTTGCAAATAATAAATTCCAGCTTCTAAACTATTTATCTTCAGTT
>JAUVJI010000190.1 GCA_030596605.1 Bacteroidales bacterium | reverse complement strand
TCCTGCAGATCGTAATAAACCCTTGTGTTTGGCTTATTGATTTTGATCAACCTGTTCAGGTCAATAGGCGTACCAATCACTACCGAATCACATTCTGTATTGTTGATAGAAGTTTCAAGGTCTTTCAGCTGTTGATCGCTATAACCCATAGCCGGTAGCAAAATACCGATGTTAGGGTAAATTTCAAATGTTTCCGAAAGTTTACCTACGGTGTATGGTCTTGGATCAACCAGCTCGGCAGCGCCAAATTTCTTTGCTGCTACTGTACCGGCACCCAATTTCATCTCTCCATGAGTCAGGGTTGGTCCATCTTCAACAACCAACACTTTCTTGCCTTTAATCACAGAAGGATCATCTACCTTAATAGGAGAAGCGCCATCAACTACGATAGCATTTGGAGCTACTTTTGCAATGCTTTCCCTTACGGTTTGAATTCCTTCAGGAGAAGCGGTATCCATTTTATTAATAATTGCTACGTCGGCAAGTCTAAGTGTAACCTCACCGGGATAATAGGTCAGTTCATGACCCGGTCTGTGCGGATCAACTACTGTCATGTTCAGGTCAGGCTTGTAAAACGGGAAATCATTATTACCACCGTCCCAAAGAATTACATCACATCCATCAGGATCTTGCTCTGCCGCTCTTAAAATAGCCTCATAATCAACACCGGCATAAATTACATTTCCACGCACAACATGCGGCTCATACTCTTCCATTTCCTCAACCGTACACTTGTGCTTGGTTAGGTCTTCAAGGGTAGCGAACCGCTGAACTTTCTGAGCAACGAGATCGCCATAAGGCATCGGGTGACGAATGGCAACAACTTTTAATCCTTTTGCCATCAGGTATTCAATCACCTTCCTTGATGTTTGGCTTTTACCACACCCTGTCCTTACTGCGCCGACTGCAATAAGTGGCTTGGTACTTTTAACCATAGTGTCGCGAGGGCCTAATAATACAAAATTAGCTCCTGCTGCATTAACAATAGCACTTGCAGCCATTACTCTTTCATAAGGAACATCGCTGTATGAAAATACGCAATCATCAACGTTAAATTCCGAAATTAACCTTGTAAGGTCTTCTTCTGCAAAAATCGGGATACCATCCGGGTATAAATCACCGGCCAGTTGGGCAGGGTATTTTCGTCCGTCGATATCAGGAATCTGGGCAGCTGTAAAAGCTACCACATTGTAACTTTCATTTCCACGGTAATATGTATTAAAGTTGTGGAAATCCCTTCCTGCAGCACCGATAATAATTACATTTTTCTTCATAATTATTACCTTTTTTTAACTGTTAAACATTTAGTTTTTAGAAAAACTGCGAAAAAATCCGTGCAAAGGTATAGCTTTAAACTTTCCATACAAATTTTGGCTGAGAAATTTTATTTTCAATTTTTAAACTACTTTTGTAAAAATCAAAGTGTAAAATGATTGAGGATCAAATAAAACTAAAAACAGGTGAAGCCTTAAAAAACCTTTATGGCCAAACCATTGACCTTAGCCAAATTCAGCTTGAAAAAACAAACCGTGAGCACAAGGGAGATTTTACACTGGTGGTTTTTCCTCTATTGCGTTTTTCGAAAAAATCCCCCCAGGAAACAGCAACAGAAATTGGCAATTTCCTGCAGGAAAATATGGACGAGATTGTTTCATATGAAGTCATCAAGGGATTTCTTAATCTCACTCTTAATGATAAATATTGGATAGACTTTTTTCTTGACCATATAAGTGAAGATAATTTTGGCTTCAAAACAGATAAGGAAAAAATCCCTTTTGTAGTTGAATATTCTTCACCCAATACCAATAAACCCTTGCATCTTGGCCATATTAGAAATAATCTTTTAGGTTATTCAATCTCAGAGATTTTAAAAGCCAATGGAAAGAATGTGGTAAAGATCAATCTTGTAAACGACCGGGGTATCCATATTTGCAAGTCGATGCTTGCCTGGATGAAATGGGGAAATGGGGAAACTCCTGAATCAAGTGGGCTTAAAGGGGATCATTTAATTGGGAAGTATTATGTTTTGTTTGATAAAAAGCACAAAAAAGAAATCGAAGGCCTTGTTCACCGGGGTTATACAGAAGACGATGCATTTAGCGAGGCACCGCTAATGAAAGAAGCCCAGGAATTGCTTCAAAAATGGGAAAATGCCGATGAAGACACATTGACCATTTGGCGGCTGATGAACGATTGGGCATATGATGGTTTTAATGAGACTTACAAAAGATTGGGCGTAGACTTTGATAAGACTAATTATGAATCGAGTACTTACCTGCAGGGAAGGGATTTGGTTGAAGAAGGATTGGAAAAAGATGTTTTTTATCGAAAAGAAGATGGTTCGGTTTGGGTTGATCTTAAAGATGAAAAGCTGGATGAAAAACTGCTGTTAAGAAGCGACGGTACCTCTGTGTACATGACCCAGGATATTGGAACGGCACACAGAAGATACGATGAATATCATCCTGAGAAATTGGTGTATGTCGTAGGGAATGAGCAAATATATCATTTTGATGTCCTGAAAAAAATCATCCAAAAGATGGGCGGCGATTGGTTTGATATAATTTATCATTTGTCATATGGTATGGTTGAGTTACCGCAGGGAAGAATGAAATCGCGCGAAGGTAAAGTGGTAGATGCCGATGACCTGATGGATGAAATGTTTGAAACAGCCAAAAAAACAACCGAGGAGCTTGGTAAAACAGAAACTTTTACAAAAGAGGAATTGACCCACCTTTATAATATTGTAGGATTAGGAGCTCTTAAATATTACATCCTTCGGGTTGATCCGAAAAAGAATATGCTCTTTAATCCGGAGGAATCCATTGACTTTAATGGAAATACCGGGCCATTTATCCAGTACACCTATGCAAGGATTCAATCCATTTTCCGTAAAGCTGGAAAAGGACCTGAAGAATTTCTTTCTGAACTTGATAAAAATAAAATTGAACTTCTGGATGCTGAACGGGATTTAATAAAATTGATATACGAATTTCCGCAAACAGTTGAAAATGCAGGCGAAAGTTTAAGCCCCGCTTTAATTGCCAATTATTGCTTTGAGCTGGTAAAATCTTACAACTCGTATTACCAGGACACACCCATATTAAAAAGGGTAGATCCGGAGGTTGCGAAATTCAGAATAGTATTGAGTTGGTTTGTGAGTAAGATCATTAAGAATTCAATGGGATTATTGGGGATTTCAGTGCCGGAGAGAATGTAGACTTAGTAAATTCTAAATCCGAATTTCTATCCCGAAAGCGAAGCGCTTCGGGACTAAACAATTATGAATGACAGAAATTCAAATGTTCAAAACTCGTTTTGGGAAAGAAAGCCGTTTTGAATTTGGATCATTTGAATTTTGAATTTGTTTCGAATTTAGGATTTTGTGCTTCGGATTTGATCCCAAGTACTTTAGGCACTCTAAATACTCATAACTTTAGACACTTATAATATGTCATCCCTGTTCAATCAAATCTTTTTTATCGCAAATATTGAATTCGGGCTGCAATGTAACATGCGCAATATTAAAGTCATTTAATAACAGCAACCTAATTTCCTCCAATATCTCGTTTACTTTTGCCATTGGAAAATCTTCATTCAGGTCAACATGTGCTTCGAAATGAATCTGCTTATCATCAAGTTGCCAGACATGCACATGGTGAATGTTATTTACTTCAGGAATAGTGGAAATATTTTCACTGATCTGCTTTATAGTAATATTGGAAGGTGTAAAAAGCATCAGCACTTTCAGGCTGTTTAACAATATATCCCAGCTGATATAGACGAGATAAACGGCAATCAATAAAGTCAGGAGTCCGTCTATCCACCACAAATGGAAATAATACATCAATACTCCCGCAAAAAGGACGGCAACCGAAGTGATCATATCCGACAGCAAATGAATATAAGCTGATTTGATATTCAGATTATCCTTCGCATCTTTTTGCAAGATCAGGACACTAAGACCATTTAAAATAATACTTAAAGCTGCCAAAATGATCACCCATCCTGAAGCGATCTCCTGTGGATCCCTGAACCGTTTAACTGCTTCAATACCTAAAAGAATGGCCACAATAATTAAGGTAGATGCATTAATAAAAGCAGCCAGTATTTCTGCACGCTTATATCCAAATGTTTTACTTGCAGTTTCTTTCCTCCTGGTTAAAATAGTAGCGATGTAAGAAATGACAAGAGAAATTACATCGCTGAAGTTATGGAGCGCATCAGATAATAAAGACAAACTGCCGGAAATCAATCCACCTATTACCTGGGCAATGGTAATTAAAACATTAAGGAAAATCGAAATGCCTAATTTCCTTCCCCTAAGATCATGGTCATGCTGATGATGATGTGTTGATTCTTGAGTCAATTATATAGCTTTAATATTAATGGATAAATTCAAAACAGTCTCTTGTTTCTTACAAAAAATATTCATACTTTCTTCCAGGATATTCAGGATGAAGCTGGAACAATGAATCCTGCTTTTGTTCGCCCCTTATTTTTCGCTTGTACCACTCATACCTTAGAAATTTCAACTGCTTCTTATTCCAGTGCATGGGTGATTTATCTTTCATGAAATAAACCTTTCTGATGTCATAATGTAGGATGGTTCCTTTGCACATCTCACAGGGTTCAAATGTTGAAACCAGGATCAGTTTATTCCGGTCCAGGGTTTTAAATTTTTCCAGACCAATCTTTTTAACTGCATCATTGATAGCATTTATTTCTGCGTGGCCGGAAATATTTGTATCCCTGCGTACCGTGTTATATCCGGAACCGATGATGGAATTACTGTATAACAAAATAGCTCCGACCGGCACATCCTTGCTTTCAAGTGCTTTTGATGCCATCTCGATTATTTTTTTATCCTGAATATCTGTAATCGTGGCTTTAGGCTTTAGCTGGAATATGCGGGTTTGAAAAATAACCACTATAAAGAAAGTGAGCAAGAATATAAATAGCAGTTTTTTAAGGAGGTTGCTTTTCAATTTTTAGTTTTTATCTCAGTTTTAATTTTTGATTTGGATATACTACCGACTTTTTATTCAGCATATTGTGTTTGCAAAGTTTTTTAAACTTGATGGCATACAATTGTGAAATATCCCACAATGATTCACCCGGTTGGACATGATGATATTTTGTGTTTCCTTTATTTTTCTTTGCTTCAATGTAAATCATTTGCCCTTCGGTTGGCTGATCTTTTTTCTTCAGGTCGTTATAAGTTGGAATCTGATAAGTATAGATGTTAAAATCCTGGGCTATTTTGTAAAATGTATCGCCACTCCTGGCATAAATAAATTTCACACCATTATTGCTGTATATCTTTCTGTTAGCTGCTCCAATCTTAATGGGCTCAAAATCTTCGGTTGAGATATTTGTATTTCTTTCTTTAACTTCCTTTTCGACATTTGGTTTGTGCCGGTGTGCCAAATCCTTGTTGTAAAGTTCATCTAATTTATATAATTCGAATTCCTCAATGATCTTGATCAGTAACTGCGGATATTTGGGATTGGTGGCATATCCTGCTTTTTTAAGTCCTTTTGCCCAACCTTTATAATCGGTTATATCCAGATCGAACAAGGATGCATAACGATCACGTGTAGAAAGAAATTCAGAGTGGTCTTTAAACGATTCATACGGATTATTGTATTTCCTGAAGCATTCATTCCTTTTGTCATCATCCATGCGAAAGGTTTTTCCTTTCCATCCTTTGTGGCATTTGATCCCGAAATGATTTTTGGCCTTTTTAGCCAGTTTGCTATTACCATGGCCGGATTCGAGGATTCCCTGTGAGAGCGTGATACTTGCCGGAATACCGAATGAATTCATTTCTTCTATGGCAATGTCCTTATACATTTCAATATATTCTTCCTTTGTTATCTTGTTTGAAGGAAGCTGTGCAAAGGAAGCAGACAATTGAAGGATAAAAAAAAGTATTATTATGTTATTGATAAACTTCATATAAATGGGAATTCAACGCAGTACAAAGATCAGATATTGTACGATCATTTAAACTGATCCTCTGCTGGATTTATTCACATTGAGGTGTTAATTGGTTTTATCAATTGAATTTCAAGATCATTTTCTTGTTGGTTAGACTCCCAAAAATTAGAATAGGAACAAATCAATGGACAATGAACTTATCTCTATAGCACCATCCTTTTGATTTTATGTAAACGATATAAACACCGGGGGTAAATTTATTTGTATTTATTTGTATTCTGTTCTTATTAACTGAATATGATTCGAATACTATTTTCCCTGTATAATCCAATATTTTCAATGATAGGCCTTTTAGATATTTATTTGTTTCAATATACACATAACCTTGCGAAGGATTGGGAAAAATATTTATAACCGGATCTTCTATTAATTCACCTGATCCTACCATTAAAGATACCGGGCTTTTCCAAATTCCAAATCCATCAACACCGGCATAAATACTGGTATCTGTTAAAGCTAATACGACTGGCTCTGCAGAAGTATGCATTCCTTCATTAAATTCTATCCAGCTATCTCCACCTTTCGTTAATCTGTAAACACCATTGAAATAAATGCCTGCAAAAACATTGGGTCCCTTTATTGCTAAAGAGGCGACATAGGGTACAGAAAGCCCAGTATTTAATGTAGTCCAGGTATCGCCGTTATCCATTGATTTATAGACACCTCCTCCTCCATAAGTGCCTGCATAGACAGTTGTTTCATTCACAACAATTGCGGTCATTAAATCCCATATTTGGCCGACACCTATTTTGGTCCAGTTTGAACCTAAATTGGTTGAACGATATATATAGTCATTTGATGTTGCAGCATAAACCGTTGATCCGTTAATTGCAATTGCAATGACTCTGTTATTTTGTAAACCACTGTAAACCGGCTGCCAGGTATCACCATTATTCAGAGAGCGAAATAGAGAATGAAACATACTGGTACTGGCTGCGAATATCGTATCTCCTTCAATTGCAAATGTACGTATCCCATCCTCTGTTAGGCCGTTATTGGACTCAGTCCAGTTTAACCCATCATTTGTAGATTTAAAGACTCCACCTCCATATGTTCCGGCAAACAAGGTATTATCGTTTTTAATAAGTGACATCACATCCTTTTCGGTAAGCCCGTTATTAGATTCCTGCCAGCTTAGACCATTATCATTTGAAATAAAAATGCCCAGGTTACGAAAACCTGCAATGATTTTTTGACCGCTAATAATAATGCCTGAAGGATACACATTGGTTAAACCATTAACTTTTTGGATCCAGTTTGTCCCACTATTTTCTATTTTGAAAATGCCATAATCATCTGTTCCTGCAAAAGTATAGTTATCGATTACAGCAAAGGAATTAATTGTTGGGATAGACAAGTTATATAAAATAGATGACCAGTTTGCTCCATTGTTAGTGGAACGAAACATATCTACGCTGTAGATTGTTCCCGCCAGAAGATTTCCTCCCTCATATTTGAGAACATAGATGTTATTAATTGTTAATCCATTGTTAACAGGGGTCCAAGTTGCACCGTAATTAGTTGACAGGAATACACCTTCGCCATAAATACCTGCAAAAAGTGAATCCGAATTACTACATACAGAGGATACAACCAAACTCGGAAGTCCATTATTGACGTGTGGCCACGAAACTCCGTTATTAACAGATTTTCTGACTCCTTCATTTACAACTCCTGCAAACAATACAGAATCAATTTTTGTAAAAGAGTTTACCGTATGAAATACCGGACCATTCCACACATTTGTCCAATAGTTTCCCCAATTTGTTGATTGGAATATATCACCAAAACGGGTTCCTGCTAAAATGCAATTTTCACTTATAACCTTATTTCCGCAAACATTTTTTTATCCACAAATTCCACGAATTGGATGAAGTTTCTTATCAGAAACTTAGGAAAAATTACATTTTCAATCCAAGAGGACACAAACACCCTTACCCACTTTCATT
>JAUVJI010000165.1 GCA_030596605.1 Bacteroidales bacterium | reverse complement strand
TTTTTAATTTCTAATTTTGTTTCAAAATCAGTCATTTATTTATTCATTTATTTTATGGCACTTTTACATTCATTTGAAAATAGCGGAAATATTCTTTTCAGAAAGAGAGGTCAAATTCCTGTGATATTATTTATACTTGCTATACCTGTTATTTATTTTACAGATTATTCTTTTTTCTCGGAAATTCAGGTTAAGGTTTTGACTTATATCTCAATTTTCCTGAGTATTATTGGCTTTTATATCAGGGCTGTTTCAATAGGCACAACTCCAAAAGGTACATCCGGAAGAAATACTAAATCCCAGGTTGCTGAATCACTTAACAGAACAGGGATTTATTCTATGGTACGGCATCCTTTATACCTTGGAAACTACCTGATGTGGATCGGTATAGTAAGTTTTACTTTTAATTTTTATTTTGTAATAATCGTATCATTGGCGTTCTGGCTTTATTATGAGCGAATTATGTTTGCTGAAGAACGTTTTCTGGAGCGAAAATTTGGTGATGATTACCAGGAATGGTCAAAAAGTGTTCCTGCCTTTATACCAGGTTTCAAAAACTATATCAAAAGTGAAGTTCCTTTCTCCATTATCAGTGTCTTGAGAAGAGAATACTCTGGCTTTCTGGCAACAGTTATCGGTTTTACATTTATTGATTATTTAAGATATTACTTCACTACCGGTGAATTTGCTGTATTGCGGCTATCTTTATATTGCCTCGTTATTGCAAAGATGATAACATTAATATTGAGGTCGTTAAAACATCACTCAAAATTGCTTAATGAGGAAGGCAGATCTTAGCTAATTTCTCATTATTGGTGAACATTTAAATTTGCAGAAAATACTTGGGATTGTAATTGTTGTTGCAGGATTATTTTTCTCACAAATTAAAAAACCATTGCAACCCGGATTGTTTAACAGGTATTAATTTTTAAAAGTATTGATATGAGAATTATAGTTTTAGGATGTGGTTTGGTTGGAGGCCCAATAGCTGTTGACCTTTCAAAGGATACAGATTTTAATGTTACTGTTGCTGATATAAATAGAGACACATTGGATAAAATCGAAAAGGAACATGGTATCTCTACCTTACAAGCCGATTTGTCTGATCCGGGACGTGTTTCCGAATTGGTTAAGGATTATGATATAGTTTTAAATGCTGTTCCCGGTTTTATGGGTTTCCGAACTTTGAAAGCTATTATTGAAGCAGGAAGGAATGTCATTGATATTGCGTTTTTTCCAGAGGATTTATTCGACCTTGATAACCTGGCAAAAGAAAAGGGAGTTATTGCAATTTCTGATATAGGTGTTGCACCGGGAATGAGTAATGTGTTGATAGGTTATGTTGATCATTTACTTGATAAAACTGAAAAAGCGATAACTTATGTGGGCGGCTTACCGAAAGTCAGGGAATGGCCTTATGAATACAAAGCAGTATTTTCACCGGCTGATGTCATTGAAGAATATACCCGTCCGGCCAGGTACATCGAAAATGGAAAAGAAATAATAAAGCCTTCTTTATCCGATCCGGAATTGTTAAAATTTGAAGGAATAGGAACACTGGAGGCATTTAATAGCGATGGCTTAAGAAGTCTTGCCAAAACCATTGATGCACCCTATATGATCGAAAAGACATTAAGATATCCCGGCCATATTGAAATAATGAGGATTTTGCGGGAGACCGGATTTTTCGGAAAAGAAAAGATCGAAGTTGGCGGCGCACAAATAAGCCCCCTGGAATTTACTTCCAAGCTATTATTCCCTAAGTGGAAGCTGGAAGAAGGCGAGGAAGATATTACGGTTATGAAAGTTATTGTGGAAGGCCAAAAAGACAACAAAAGTTTAAGGTATACCTATGGTTTGTTCGACACATACGATCCGGAAACAAAAGTTCATTCCATGGCAAGAACAACAGGTTATACGGCAACAATGGCGGTTAGGATGGTAGCCAAAGGGCTTTACGCAAGGGAAGGAGTAAGTGCACCTGAATTTATTGGAAAGCATAAAAACTGCGTTAACTTTTTATTGGAAGGCTTAAAAGAAAGAGGAGTTGTATATAAAGAATTAATAGAGGAGATAAATTAATTTCCCTATTCCCCTTTTACCAATATACCCCTTACATGCAATGTTTGTTTCTAAATCACTTTATAAATTAGTTTAAATTAGATTTTAGTAGGAAATTTACCGTTAACTTGAAAATTTCAGCCGTATCCTGATTTGTTCTTGATAACTCCGGATATATTAATTAATTTTGCTTATAGTTGGATTCAAACATATATTTTAAATCAATACATCCAAATTTGTAAAAAAATGAAAGATATTAACCATAACAACCAGTTCAGCTTTTTATATGCATTAATCGTTTTTTGTTTGATTTTTGGTTTTTCGAACAACGATGTACAGGCCAAAAAATTAAATGCCTATTTATCGTATTCAACTTTTTTTGAACCTGAATCCGGTCCCTATATAGAAACCTACCTGATGGTGGATGGTAACAGTGTAAATTATTTATTAAATGAAAATGAGAAATATCAGGCTTCCATACAGGTTATCATGTTATTCAAAAAAGGGGAAGATGTTGTAAATCATGATAAATACGAACTTTTAGGGCCTGAACTTGATGATACTTTATCAGTTAATTTTAATTTTATCGATCAGCAACGTTATTCACTTCCAAACGGTAGTTATGAATTTGAAATTCAAATTTGGGATAAAAACAATGATACCGAGCCATTTGTTAGTTTACAACCCTTAGTTATGAATTTCCCGGAAGAAGAAGTGATCACATCAGGAATTCAATTGGTAGAATCTTATTCGGAAACTGATAATCCCGGGATACTTACTAAAAACAACTACGACCTGCTACCGTACATTATAAATTATTTCCCTGAACAGGTTAATAAATTAACTTTCTATGCTGAGATTTACAATACTGAAAAGATACTGGGCGAAGGTGAGAAGTATTTAGTGTCGTATTATCTCGAACAAATGGAAAGCGGTAACGCACTTGGTAAATACATTAAACATAAGAAAAAGACCAGTGCAAAGGTTAATGTGGTATTCAGTGAATTTGATATTACAAATCTTCCATCCGGTAATTATTTTCTGGTTATAGAAGCGCGAGACAAACAAAACAATACACTCAGCAGAAATAAAATATTCATCCAGCGAAGTAATCCACGAGTCCGTATTGAGTTAGAAGATATTGCTTCGCTGAGTATTGAAAATACATTTGCTTATAGAATTACAAATTTAGATACATTGCAGGAATACATACGATGCCTTGAACCTATTTCAACAGCGCAGGAAAAAGGCTTTGCCTCTGTTCATCTTGCAACTTCTGATATTGAAATTCTGCAAAAGTTTTTCTACATGTTCTGGATGCAAAGAAACGAATTGGAACCTGAACGCGCCTGGCTCACTTATCTGAACGAAGTTAACAAGGTGAATTATGCCTATTCAACTCCCATTCAAAAAGGTTATGAAGCAGACAGGGGCAGGGTATATTTAAAATATGGTCCGCCAAATGCAATCTCAGAAAGTTATAACGAACCTTCTACCTATCCTTATGAAATATGGCATTATTATGTATTGGAGAATGGTCAGAGGAACAAGAGGTTTATTTTTTATACAAAGGATATAGCCACCAACGATTTTGCACTTCTTCATTCGGATGTTACAGGCGAGCTTTCTAACTATCGTTGGCAATATTACCTTTATCAGCGTGTTGATGCCGGATTTGATATCGACCGGGGTGTATTGCCGGATTCTTGGGGAGGAAATTCTAAAAAATATTTTGATTTGCCGAGGTAAAAATTATTTACTGCTTATTGAACATTTTTTCAAACTATATAGATAAATACCCCTTTCTGTATAAAATATTTAATTTTGAAAACTAAATTCTTAAAGTTTGGTTTTTAGCAGCATCATATTCATTTTATTTTTTCTACCACTTTTTCTGATTGTTTATTATGTATCTCCACGAAAATTCAAAAACCTGGTATTTTTAATTTTTAGCGTTGCTTTTTATGCATGGGGCGCTCCGAAATTTATTTTTTTCCTGATTGGATCTACCCTGATCAATTTTTATGTTGTCAGGGAAATGTATTCTTCCAAAACCCGACTGACGAAGAGAATCTTATGTTTTATTTCAATTTTTATTAATCTTGGTTTGCTTGCATATTTTAAGTATGCTAACTTTTTTGTTGAGAATATCAACTATATACTCATGTCATTGTGGGGAACTGAAGCAGGATGGACAGATGTACTCCTCCCAATAGGTATATCATTTTTTACATTTCAGTCAATCACCTATACAATGGATGTTTACAGGAATGTTAATCCGCCTTTAAAAAATCCGTTGCATTATTTGCTTTACATCATCATGTTCCCACAGTTGATCGCAGGGCCGATAGTAAGGTTTCAAACCATTGCAGGGCAAATTGAAAACAGGAGGGAAACAAACGAGGACAGGCTGGTTGGATTTTACAGGTTTATTATCGGACTTGCAAAAAAAGTATTGATTGCAGATGTGTTGGGTGTTCGTGTTGATGAAATAATGTCAGCAAATTTTCACTTTCTGGATTCAACAACAGCCTGGATAGGTATTGTGGCATATGCATTTCAAATTTATTTTGATTTCTCAGGATATTCTGATATGGCTATAGGTATTGGAAGGATGATTGGTTTTAAGTTTCCGGAAAATTTCGATAATCCCTATGTTGCAAGAAGCATTACCGAGTTCTGGAGAAGATGGCACATGACTTTTACTGCTTTTATGCGTCACTATTTGTACTATCCACTGGGAGGTAACCGTGTTGAAACAAAACGACGGTTATATTTCAACCTGATGTTTGTTTTTCTTGTTTCAGGCCTGTGGCATGGCGCCACATGGAATTTTGTATTATGGGGAGCAATTCATGGTTTGTTCCTAATACTTGAACGGGTGTTCCTTTTGAAATTGCTTGATCGAATTGGGCGAATACCCGGTGTTGTGTACACTTTTATTATTGTACTATTTGCATGGGTACCATTCAGAGTGGATGGATTTACAAATGCCATGGTTTATTTTGAACGTATGTTTACATTTAAATGGGGAACAGCACAACTTGAGTTCAGACAGCATTTTTATTTCATTTTAATCATTGCCATCATAATTTCGTTTATTACTTTTTTTAAGTTTGGCAAGAAATTGCAGGATATCATATATAAAACTGATTTAAGAACAGGAGGGCATTTGGTTCATTTTTTTGTTGCAATAATTGTAGGTATTTATACTATTGCATCATTAACAGGCACTGGCTTCAGCCCCTTTATCTACTTTAGGTTTTAATAAATGAAAGTTATTCATAAAATATTGTTTGTTTTACTGATGGTATTCTTTATCCTGCCAGGCTTACAAATGTTCACCGAAATTAGTAATGAAAAGCCCTTAAATGGAGTTTATGTTGAGCAGGAATTACCAGAATTAAATATAGAACAATGGCTTGGTTTCAGTTTTCAACAGAAAATGGACAAATATCTTGACCAGAATTTTGGATTTCGACCTTTTTTTATCAGGCTCTTTAATCAAGTTGATTATACAGTATTTAATCGAATCCATGGACATGGAATTGTCAAAGGCAAACAAAACTACCTTTATGAAGCATGGTATATCACAGCCTATTGCAGGGCCAGTATTTCAGGTGCTGAAAAAATAAAGCAAACAATAAACAAATTATCAGGAATTAGGGATTATTTAAAACAATTCAATACTAAAATATCTGTTGTATTAGCACCAGGAAAAGGGCATTATTATCCTGAATTCATCCCAAATCGTTATAAAAAGTCTGACGGTAAAACAGATTATGATCTGTACAGGGATATGCTGGGTGAATCTGATATTTCTTTTTTTGATGTCAATGATTGGTTCCTGCAAATGAAAGATACTGTGTCTTATCCGCTATTTTCACAGACCGGTACACATTGGAGTGAATTTGGAGCAATATTAGTAAATGATTCAATTCTATATTACATTGAAGACCTCATGGATATTTCGGTGGCACATTTTCAATGGAAAGATACTGAAATAAGCAATGAGCCGAGAAAAGCGGACAATGATCTTGAGAAACCATTGAATCTGTTCGCAGAATTATCTAATATGACATTGGCATATCCTGTTGTAGATCAAGATGCAAGTCCTCCAGATGATCCAAAACCATCAGCTATTGTCATTTCCGACAGTTTTTTCTGGCATCTTTTTGATGGACCGTTTGCCTGGTCATTCAATGAAATCAAATACTGGTATTATTTTAATTCAATCTTTCCGGATAGCTACACTGAAAAAACTACCACAAAAGATATTGATATTATGGATCAGCTTAAAAATGCTGATCTTGTGATCTTACTAATATCCCCATCTAATTTACCAAATTTTGGATTTGGATTTGTTGAAAAAGTTGATTCGCTTATCCAGGTGAATGAGACAATTGATTTGCCGGATTCTGTTCTTGCTGGAGCGGATTCGTCAGACGACTCTGAGTCGTCTGACGAGTAGGCATAAAACTGGGAATACAGACCAAAAAAATTTATTATCTTTACAAGTCAAATTTAAATCTTTCACCCATGAAGATAATCAGTTTGCTTTTTTTAGCAATTTTAATGGTAACATATATTGCCGGCCAAAACTCATATTTGGTAAATACCTTTTTTGATTCTGAAGAGGAAATTATTGGAAATTCATATTACGACCTTCAATCAAACGGAGCCTGCCAGAACAGGATGTATTATTACCCGGATGGAACTATCGGAGCAGTCTGGACTTTCGGTTTAGATTTCCCTAACTTTCCTGACAGAGGTACCGGATATAATTACTTTGATGGTAATAATTGGAATACCTGGCCTGAAGAAAGAATTGAATCGGACAGGACAGGATGGCCTTCATATGCACCCCTTGGTGAAAATGGGGAAATTATTTTTTCACATTATTCCGGTGCGGACATTGACGGGTTGTCATTTTGTAAAAGGCCTCAAAAAGGAACAGGAGATTGGCAAGAGAATATATTTCATGGACCTCCGGGTCATGAGGGCCTTGTCTGGCCCAGGATGGTTACTGGTGGACAAAATAACAATATTATTTATTTAATTGCCATTACAAGACCAGAGGCGAATGGTGGATTACCCTACCATGGAATTGATGGGGCTTTACTATACTCAATGTCCACTAATGGAGGATTAACATGGGATCATGAAAATGTATTGTTTCCTGAACTGGATTCATCCTTTTACAAGAGTATAGTTGGTGATTCTTATGCCTGGGCGGAACCAAAAGACAATGTAATAGCTTTTGTAGCTGGTTCATGTGATCATGACCTTTTCCTGATGAAATCAACTAATTATGGAGAAACATTCGAAAAAACCATAATCTGGGATCATCCTTACGATAATGGTTATCAAATAATTCCGGAAGACACTTTTTATTGTGTTGATGGTTCCATGGCAACAGCTATTGACCCTTTGGGTAAGGTTCACGTTGCATTTGGTATTTCAAAAACCTGGCATGATGAAGGTTATGAATTTTATAGTTTATATTGGATGGTAGATGGATTGGGTTACTGGAATGAAGACAGACCCACTTTCTCAACTAATAAAAATGCATTAAATCCTTACGGGCATCCCGACAGCGAACTTATATTAAATGAATCACTGATCGGTTGGTGCCAGGATGTTAATGGAGATAGTGTCGTTACGTTACTTGACGATTGGGGCAGGTATAGAGGTCATGGAATGTCAACTATGCCTCAAATAGTCATTGATGATCAAAACAGAGTGTTTGTAATTTATACTTCCGTAACTGAAACTTTTGACAACGGATGTCAAAATTACAGACATATTTGGATTAGATCATCTTTGGATGGAGGAAATTCCTGGGAACAGTTTTACCATTATGCAGCTTATGATCCTATTCATATTTTTTCAGAGTTTTCTTATCCTTCCTGTGCCGCAAATTCTGATGAGAATATTTATATTTTGTTTCAAGAAGATAACGAACCTGGTTTGCTTAATGATGGTCCTTATGGAGAAAACTTTTATTATTTTGCTAAAATACCTAAAGATGAAATTGTAGGAATAAAAGAAAATGAAAAGCAAATTGCTGAAATTGTAGTTTCCCAAAACTTCCCCAATCCATTTTCCGAAATGTCTACTGTGAGGGTAAACCTGCGAAAACAAGCTGATTTAAGTCTTGAAGTTTTTAGTTTGTTAGGTCAAAAGGTTTATGAAATCAAAGTTGCCAATGCAAAAGTGGGATTAAATACGCTGACCATTAAAGCAAAAGGTCTATCTCCGGGGATTTATTTTTATAGCGTAAAAGCAGGTGGTTCTTCTGTTACAAAGAAGATGATTGTTGAGTAATTGTGTACTCGTCGGACGACTTTAAGTCGTCCGACGAGTTAAATAAACTTAATCACATCCTTCTTGGTCACTTTCTCACAATAATGACAATGAAGTCTCAGGTCTTCTTTATCCATTACAGTGAATTTCGTAATAATATTTTCGCTGTTGGTAATGCAATTCGGATTGATGCACTTCACAATTTTGGTGATATGATCAGGGATTTCAACTTTTGCCTTATAAACAACGGTGTAATCCTTAATCACGATTAAAGTGGCCGAGGGCGCCACCAGTGCAATCTTGTTGATCTCCTCACTTTCAAAATATTTATTGCTGACTTTGATAATTCCTTTTTTTCCCAGCTTCCTGCTTTCGAGGTTTGTCCCAACCATAATCTGGTTTGTTACCTTGGTCAGGTTCAAAATTTTAATAACCTGGAAAACCGACTGCGAAGGTATGTGATCAATCACGGTGCCGTTTTCAATGGCTGAAACCTTTAATTCCTTTCTTTTATCTTGCTTTATCATGGTATGTCAATTTTTGAAATTTAGAAATCAGTTCTTTACATCAACGCCGAGTATGGTGGTAAGCAATGCCTGCCTTACATATACACCATTTTGAGCCTGGTTGAAATAATATGCTTTTGGATTATCATCCACATCAACGGTAATTTCGTTTACCCTTGGTAATGGATGCATTACACGAAGGTTCTTTTTCGCATCGTCAAGCATTTTGTTCTTCAGGACATAAGCATTTTTCACCCTTTCATATTCAAGCGGATCGGCGAAACGCTCCTGTTGGATTCGGGTCATGTATAAAATGTCAACCTTAGGGATCACTTCATCCATTTCCGTGTATTGATGGTATTCTAGGTTCTTTTCCTTAATATACCTTTTAACCGAACTGGGAAGTTTTAATTCTTCAGGTGATACTAAATGGAATGTGGTTTTATGATTTGTTAAGGCAATAACCAGCGAATGGACCGTTCTTCCGTATTTCAGATCCCCCACAAAAGCAATGTTGAGGTTTTCCAGTGTTTTTTGCGTTTTCCTGATGGAATATAGATCCAACAGACATTGTGTTGGATGCTGGTTTGATCCGTCTCCGGCATTGATGATCGGAACAGGAGATACCTCGCTGGCGTATCGGGCGCTGCCTTCTTTTGGGTGCCGCATGACGATCACATCCGAATAATTGCTCACCATAAGGATCGTATCTTTTAAAGATTCTCCTTTTTTAACACTTGATGAGGCAACATCTGAAAACCCTATTACCTTGGCGCCTAATCGTGAGGCTGCCGATTCAAAGCTTAACCTTGTCCGGGTTGACGGCTCAAAAAATATGGTGGCCACTACATAATCCTCCATGATTTTCCTTTTTGGGTTTGCTTCGAATTTTTCAGCAAGGTTGAGTATTTTATTATAGTCCTCCTTGGTGATATCGTGGATAGAAACAAGACTTTTATTCTTCATTGTTTAAGGTGTTAATTAATGGGTAGTAAAAGTATCCAAAAAATGAATTGAGAAATGTGTTGTTGATTTTTTGTTATAAAAAAGCTGTCTCAAAAGTTGGAAATTATCCATTTTACCCTTTGCGGAACTTTGTGCCTGCACACCGAAGTGTTTCGGGACACAGGTGTGTGCACTTGGTGATCCTTAGTGGTTCAATTATTTAAAACATAACCACAAAGTAACTCTAAGGATGGCACGAAGGAACACAAAGAATTTGAGACAGCTTCTTCAGATGTTTATTTCAAATTGTGTTTTTTAACAAAATCCCCGATAATCCCATCGAGATCAGGATAACCAATTTCCTGCAGATCGTAATAAACCCTTGTGTTTGGCTTATTGATTTTGATCAACCTGTTCAGGTCAATAGGCGTACCAATCACTACCGAATCACATTCTGTATTGTTGATAGAAGTTTCAAGGTCTTTCA
>JAUVJI010000192.1 GCA_030596605.1 Bacteroidales bacterium | reverse complement strand
CTAACTGCTAAACTTCTTAATGGTAAACCTACACCAAATGTTATACCAAATCCATTTATTCGGGTATCTCTTAGTTGAAGATATGACATTGAGTATTTTACACCAAGTCTATAGTCAATCCTGTTCAAATAGGATGTGCTTTTATAGTCAGGCACCAGCTGACCTCCGGCAGAAAAATTATGACTGTTCACAAGGGAATCACTTATATCAAAGCTTTGATAATTTTTCCATTTATCAAATTTATAATCAAATCCTACCAGCCAATTATCAGTTTTGGCTAAAGAGAATCCTATACCATATCCTTCAGGAATTGTAATTTTACCTTTCTCATCCTCAAAATATGCAATGGTATCTTTAATAATTTCAACACCACTTACTGAACCTAAATACGATCTTGCATAATAAGTTCTTCTTGCATTTATATTCAGTTTAGGATGGTAGGTTCCTCCAACAACTAATTTGAGATTTTTCTTCAGTTCTTTAAAATATTGGATCCCGAAATCAAAATATAAATCACCTACCGATACCAGGTTGTTTATTTTACTATTGATCCGGTATGCAGAATCTGGAAATGTAATATTCTGTGACCTATCAATAGTTCCAAACAGATATGACATATTAAAACCAATGGATAAGTTCTTCAGTGGTTGAATGGCATTTCCCCAATAAAACCGACTAATACCACCTATTCCTTTATAGCTATATAGGATGTTACCAATGTATTCTTTATTTTGCGTAGAGTTAACATCATAACCGACAGTACTAAAAGGAACTAAGCCTATACTGCTTTTCCACCACTTTGTTAAGGGAAATCCGAATAATAAGTGGCTCAAGGAAGCAGTTGAAGCCCCTTCATTAAAATCATTGGATTTTAATGACAAATAATTACCAGCGACTGCGCCCTCAAAAACAAAAGAAGTTGTGTCAAAAGCCGAATAGGAAGCAGGATTTTTGATATTAATTGTAAAATAATCACGGGTGCCGATTCCTATTCCACCCATTGACATATTGCGTGCATTATTGTTTTGGTTTAAATAGCCAAGTCCAAAAGCAGAATAGGGAGCGCTAACGCCAGATTGGGCATTAGCCTGGATAATCAAAGAAAGAAATACGATTATTGAAATGATTATTCTTTCGAGCCTAATCTTCCACATTATATTTTAATATCATGTTCAATCCCTCCAAAACCAAATTTGAGTTTGCAAAGATGTTATTTTTTAGGTATTTATCAAAATAATTTACATCACCACCGGTAAAAATTGTTTTTAAGGAGGGATATATTTTTTTATACTTATCTATAATCCCGTCAACTTCAATCATTACGCCATTTAAAACACCCGACCGAATAGAGTTTTCAGTTGAGTTTCCAATTAAATCTGCATTTTCAATTTTATTAATTAAAGGGAGTTTATCAGTAAATGTATTTAATGCCTTATATCGCATATTTATACCGGGCGAAATGGCTCCACCCAGGTATTCATTTTTCCGATTAATAAAGTCGTAAGTAATACAGGTACCAGCATCAATAACAAGAATATCTTTAGAGGGAAACAATCCTGTAGCTGCTACAGCCAAAGCAATCCTGTCATTGCCTAACGATTCCGGAGTACTATATTTATTAGTTATGGGCAATGGTGTTGTTTGATTGAGTTCAATAGTATTAAATCTTGAACTTAGAAAAGAACTTATTTTTTCCGGTAAATTTCGTACAGATGATACAATACAATATTTAACTATATCATTCGATTTCCCTGGTTTATTCTCATCAATAAAATCCTCTAACTGTTCAACCGTCATACTTTTGAATGTTTTGAGTCCGATTATAGAATCACTACGAAATAATGCAAGTTTTACAAGGGTATTACCATAATCAATAATCAGCTTCATAAATTTCTTGTTAAATAGAAAATGAAATCTATAGAGAACAGGCAAAAATACAATAAACGATTATTAATTAGTTTAATTATCAGTGTTTTAACATAAATTAAGTTTTTTCTAAAAAATTTCTTTAATAAAAAAATGTTATTTATTTTTGCACCCCGTATTTAAAAAATACGAAGTTCATTAAGGTACCATAGCTCAGTAGGTAGAGCACAGGACTGAAAATCCTGGTGTCCCTGGTTCAATTCCAGGTGGTACCACAACGAAAAGAGGGCTTGAAGTTAAATAGTTTCAAGCCCTCTTTTTATTTTTTTTAATTTTATACACTTTTATTTGTAAATTATTCTCAATTCTATTAAATTTGAAGATAATTTCATAACACAAAATAATGAGCATTTTTAATTTCTTAAATCAAAAAACATAACCAAATATGAAAAAGCTAATAATTGTTATTTTAATCGGATATTTGGCAGTAAGTTGCTGTAATGAAAATACTAGTACATCTTTTGATCTTGAGCAGGAAAAGGAAAAAGTAGCGCTGGTATTGGAAAAATATGTTATTGCGAACGAAAAACAGGATTTGGATTTAGTGAAAGAAATATGGGCATCATCTCCCGATATTGTCGTAATTGGAACCAATAGTGATGAAAAAATTATTGGGTGGGAAGAGATCAGAAGTACATTGCAGCGTCAATTCGTTTCTTTTGAAGAGACATATATTTCAATTCATAACCAAATTATTGAAGTAAATGAAACAGGCAATACGGCCTGGTTCAGCGAGATAGTAAATTATAATTACATTTACCAGGGAGAGGCAAAACAATTTGAAGGTTTGCGTTTTACAGGAGTACTTGAAAAAATAAACGATGAATGGTATATTGTTCAGAGTCATATGTCCATTCCGGGTTCTCCTGATTAAAAACTCCTGAATATCCCTTGCATAAAAACTGTCAATCCATTCAGGAAATTTATTATTCATCTTCAAGATATCTGGCAGCATCATCCTTATATCCAAAGCTAAACCGCAAGAAACCGAAGGCAATGGATACAGTAGGATTATTTTTCTTGAAATAACTAACTACGTCGCGGGTTGAAAAACCAATCTCCCAAGTGTTCTGGTCTTGCCTGATCGGATAGAAAGTAAATCCAAGGGGAACGCTGGTACCAAATTCACCACCTGAAATTACACCCAATGATATCTGAACCCATTTGGCAGGATCATACCTGCATCCCAGACCAAGAACAGCTTTTTCATATCTGCCCGGGATATGGTCGTTGAGTGGCACATAAACATCTGCACCGACTTCTATTAGTTCGTTAATTCGGTAGCTGGCCCCACCCCTCAGGTTCATCGGTAGTTTCATAGTTTTGTCAACTAATCCGGTCCAGGTACTATCCTCTCCTGGCGCGTTATCCGTAACAATTAATTGTCCCTGTTCAAAAACATTATAATTGTCAAGTCCTGCGGTTTCAATCTTCCATACACTTCCATCATTGCCCTGGTAAACATTTCCATTCCACTTAATGCTTCCGATATCATTAATTGCTAAACTGACTCTCATTTTTTCAAAAATTTCAAATGTTGTCCCAATATCAATACCATATCCATCTCCAGTTTTTCTATATCCATCCTCTGTAATTTCTGAAGGGGAATACTCATCATAATCAACATTAAATACCGGACTAAGTGCAGAATAAGCAACTAACTCACCATCTGCATCCTGATAATATTGTGTCATACCATATCCAGCCAGATATTTTAGGCCTAAACCGACAAACCATTTAAAATTATCCCTCTCCATAACCTTTCTTCCATATCCCAGATTATATTCAATATAGGTATAAAAATTCTGTTCTGTGCCTTCATATATTTCAGAGGCCATACCTGGACCCGGAGGGTCTTTTGCATATCCTATAGTATCACCATTCTCAACTACTTTTTCAAAATATGGATCATTGTACCCCAAAAACAAATAACTGGCTGCATTATCATTCAGGTATGAGTGCCAATACAACCTTTGGCGAACATTAAAAGCAAATCCGCCAATTTTTTCATCCTGGTAAGAGAAACCCAGGCCCATTACACTTCCAATACCTATCAACCTTGAATCAGTGAATTTGTTAATCGCATCATTTTTCCCCTCCAGATCTAAAACAAAATTATTATCAAACAGGTCATTAACTACTTCACTACGAGTTAATGGCTCGGCATAAATCGAACCGGCAAATTCGAAAAAACCAATGTTCATTGTGTGGTTATTACGTGTCCAGCCCAGGTTGGCAGGATTAACACCGAGACATTGGTAATCTGTAAGGTACGATGTAGAATATGCAGATCCTGTTGCATTAAAAGAGCTGATCTCGGTTTGGGCAAACACAAAGTTTGCTGCAAGTAGTATTAAAAATACGAAAATAAATTTTTTCATAGGTGTTGTTTTTAATTGGTTAACAGACCAAATATAGTACATTTTTAGTTACAATCAATAATTTGAACGAAAATTTAAGTAATTTTTAACATTTGTATTTACATATTTTGAATAAGTTTTATTAATTTAGCATAGTATTTAACCATTTACAATTCAATCTTTGTGAACCGGGTATTGATCATATTTCTTGTTTGCTTTTATCTTTTAAAAGTAGATTTTGCTTTTTCTCAGGAATCGGATGCCATTAAAACAAGAACAGCTGACTCTCTGGAAGTGGATGACCAGACAGCCAAAATTTTATATAACAAAGCATTCGATTGGTATATACAAGGACATTACGATTCAGCATTCGCAGCATTGAATGAGGCTGTACTGAATGATCCGGAATTCACTTCAGCCCTGAATAACAGTGGATTTGTGAAATTCGTCCTTAAAAATTATGATGGAGCAATCATTGATTTTGATAAAGCGATCGAACTGCAACCGAATGTCAAATCATACTTTGGCCGGGGCCTGGCAAAAATGGCAATCGACTCACTGCAAAGTGCAAAATCTGATTTTTCGAAAGGTATTGCTTTGGAGCCTAATTCTCCAAAAGCATTTTATTATCGGGGTGGAATTCATTACAACCTGGAAGAATATACTTTAGCAATTGATGATTACACAAGAGCCATAACCTTAAAAAACGATTATGCCTATGCTTACAACGACCGGGGCAGCGCACATTTGATGTTAGGGGAACTGGAAGAAGCAAAAAATGACTATTACAAAGCATCCTTGCTTGATCCGGGGATGTACTTTTCGTTTAACAGCCTGGGAGGTGTAAAAATGCAACTCAATGATTACGCCAGCGCTGAAGCAGATTTTACTGCTGCCGTAAAAATAAATCCTGATTATTATATTGCATTTAACAACCGTGGCAAAGCCAAATTTATGCTTGAGGATTACGAGGGAGCCATTGAGGATTTTTCAAAAGCGTTGGAAATTAATCCAAACTACCTGAATGCAATTAACAATAGAGGAAATGCGAAGTACAAATTAAAAGATTTTGCCGGCGCTGTTGAAGACTATAATAAAGTTCTCAGCGAGGATAATTCACGGGGCAGCACCTATTTAAACAGGGGGATTTCGAATGAGATGTTAAGGAAAGATAAGGAAGCTTGTTCTGATTGGCAAAAGGCAGTTGAACTCGATATTGAGGATGCAAAAGAATATATAAAACATTGTGAGGATAAATAAGGAATGAAAATCAATTATAAAATATATAGTATTCTAAGTTTATTTTTCCTATTGGTTTTTATGAGGGGTCTGGCCCAGGAGAATACCCCGTTTGATAAAGACTATTTCCCTCCGGAACAAAAGGATGCCCTTAAAACCGCTATAAAACAAATTAAAGAAGGCGATAAGTATTATGAAGATGATATTCCGATGTACTCTCTCGCTATCGAGCATTACCTGAATGCTTACGACTTTAATTCCAATAATGCTTTGCTCAATTATAAAATAGGTAAATGTTATTTAAAAACCATCCAGAAACCCAACAGCGTAAAATACCTCGAATCAGCATACAAGTTGAACCCCAGGGTGCAACCTGATATATTGTATTTATTGGCCAGGGGATATCATCTTAACCTTGATCTTGATAAAGCTATCGACACATATGAGGAATACAAAGGTTCTTTAAGTCCCAATGAGTTATCACAAAAGGGTGATCATTTAGATAAAAAAATAGCCGAATGTGAAGTGGCAAAGGATTTGGTAAAAAATCCGGTCAGGATTTTTGTTGATAACCTTGGATCGCGAGTAAATTCAAAATATCCTGAATACGGTCCATTTATCAA
Organism: Bacteroidales bacterium; assembly: GCA_030596605.1. Classification (GTDB taxonomy): domain Bacteria; phylum Bacteroidota; class Bacteroidia; order Bacteroidales; family JAADJA01; genus JAADJA01. Next base: position 1,721 of record JAUVJI010000192.1, on the reverse strand, counting down.
TGCCGAGGAATCCATTATTATGTTCACATCTACCAGAGACAATACAACCGGAGGCAAAACCGACTCAAGAGACTTAAAGTTCTTCGAGGATATTTATATTTCGAAAAAAGTGAATGATAAATGGATAGAAGCAAAAAATCCAGGTAAACCATTGAATACAGATTCACATGATGCCATTGTCGGAGTATCCACTGATGGAAAACATGCCCTAATCTATAAAGGAGAGGATAACGGTGGTGATATATATGAATGCCGCATAAAAGAAGATGGTAAATGGCAATCACCCAAAAGACTTCCAAAAGAGATCAATACCAAATATCATGAAACATCGGCTTCGTTTTCACCTGATATGAAAGCACTGTATTTTGTGAGTGATAAACCCGGTGGTTTTGGAGGAAAAGATATCTATTTTGCGACATTGAGCATTAAAGGAAGCAAAGAGAAACTGGATTATAATGATGCCGTAAATGTTGGGGCTGTAATTAATACCCCATATGATGAAGAAGGTATTTTTATGGATGTGGAGGGAGAAACACTGTATTTCAGTTCAAAAGGACATAATACCATGGGTGGATATGATGTGTTCAAATCTGTTAAAAAAAATGGCAAATGGTCAAAACCTGAAAATATGGGTTATCCGATAAATACTCCTGATGATGATATCTTTTTTTCTTTTTCTCGTAATGGCAAGCACGCTTATTACTCCTCCTTCGATCCCTCCGGATATGGCCATCGTGACCTGTATATGATCACACTTTTGGGTCCGGAAAAACCTCATATATTTAATGAAGATTATGATTACCTTGCCTATCTGACAAAACCGGTTCAGGAAAATGCCATGCATGGTAAAGTTGAGATAAAAGAGAACCTGATCACAATCATTCGCGGAAAGATCATGGATGCTGTTACATTAGGCCCTCTCGGTGGTGTGATCGTTGAAATTTATGACAATGAGCTTGGAAGGATGGTTGCCAAATTTGAATCGAACACCAGGACTGGAGAATACATGGTTTCACTAAACTCAGGAAAAAATTATGGTTTTGCTGTCAAAGCCAAGGAATACATGTTTCATTCCGAAAACCTGATTATACCTCCGGCTACCACGGTTCAGGAGATTTATATGGATTTTATGCTCAACAAGGTAAAAGTGGGTAGTAAAATCATTCTAAAAAATATCTTCTTTGACTTTGACAAAGCAACATTGCGCAGTGAATCTGCAACCGAACTTGACAGGCTTGTGAAAATGCTGATTGATGTTCCTACAATGAAAATAGAAATCTCAGGCCATACGGATAATGTAGGCTCGGACAATTATAATAAACAACTTTCAGAAGACAGGGCGAAGGCTGTTGTTGAATACCTGATTGAAAAAGGAATAGACCAGGACCGGCTGACCTATGCCGGATACGGAGAGACACAACCCATTGCAGATAACGATACAGAAGAAGGACGTCAGGTAAACAGGCGCACCGAGTTTAAAGTACTAAGCAAATAATCCATAATTTTTAACAGGGAATAAAAGTATTTCCTTATTTCCGCAAACATTTTTTTATCCACAAATTCCACGAATTGGATGAAGTTTCTTATCAGAAACTAAGGTGTTACCTTTGTTTTTGTGTTTTTGAGCATACACCTAAATAGGTGAAAAAACACGAGACCTGCAAGTGATTGCAGGTCTTATTTTTCAACAACTTATCGTTTACTATTAATAATTCCTTGCG
>JAUVJI010000031.1 GCA_030596605.1 Bacteroidales bacterium | reverse complement strand
AAGTGGGTAAGGGTGTTTGTGTCCTCTTGGATTGAAAATGTAATTTTTCCTAAGTTTCTGATAAGAAACTTCATCCAATTCGTGGAATTTGTGGATAAAAAAATGTTTGCGGAAATAAGGTGATAACGAATAAAAATATACTCCGGTATTAATTCTCCTTGTGTCCCAAACATGCTGACCCTGTTTACCGGTAATAGTAAATGTTTCAATTACTTTACCCGAAACATCGCTTATTTTGATTTCCCCTGTTGTATTTGTTTCCGGCAAACTATAATTGAATGCCGTCCACTGTCTTGCCGGGTTCGGTTCAACACTCACTTTTATACCGGCAGCAAGCCGGAAAGAATCCATATTTACGGCTGCACTTTTTAACCCTGTTGTATCTCCCGTATCAGGGCAATTACAATATTCATAACCATAAGCGAACTCCAGGATGTTTTTGGCCTGTGCACCTGCTCTGCCTGTACTGTTGTCGGCATAATTAAACAATGTTGCCATTGATAAAATCTTTTGAATCAGTATTGAGCTAATCTGTCTTCAGCCTTCCCGGTATGGGTTTGCTCAAACAATATGAAACCAAAAGTAAAAAAATAAAAGAGGTTTGTCAAGTTAATTCTGAAATAAAAAGCTATCGGCAGTATGTAGTAAGTTAATGGTAGCTGCAAAAAGACCTTCCAGGTCGAAAATAGTAATTGCCTGCGAGACCTGTAAGGTTGAACCATATGTAATATCAGGATTTGCAATGGTCTTATTAATTAAATCGGGCGTATAAAAAATCACTTTTAAAATTTTCTTATTTTTGTAAAAAGTTTAGAATTTTTCTAAATAAAGATCATTTCAGTTGGATAACAATTTTAACGAGTTAGACGGAAAGCGTTTTTATTACAGTTTTATTGCTGGCGCCCAGAAAATTTTCGACCATTATAAAGGCCTTAATAAAATTAATGTCTTTCCCGTTGCAGACGGTGATACAGGCACCAACCTGGCGTCTACAATGCGTTCGATTATTGACACTTCCATTCCAACTGACAATATCAAAATTACAGCAGTTGCGCTCGCTGATGCTGCTCTTGTTGGTGCACGAGGAAACTCCGGGATAATTTTTGCTCAGTTCCTCTATGGTTTCAGTAACGAAATAAAGGATGAAAAAAATCTTACAGTAGAAACGTTTGCTGAATTGATTATTAAAGCCGTAAGGTATGCCTATGAAGCTATTGCCGATCCCGTTGAAGGAACCATGATATCTGTAATGCGGGAATGGGCTGAATATGTGTACACACTAAAAGACAAGATCAAAGATTTTAATCAATTGATCACCGAATCATACAAAAAGGCCATGGAGGCTTTATTAGATACACCCAATAAACTGGAAATCCTTGCGAGAAATAATGTTGTAGATGCCGGGGCAAAAGGATTTGTTCTATTTCTCGAGGGAATGATCGATTTTTTCAAGCATGGTGAACTGAAAAAGTTAGCTTTAGCCCGCAATATTAACAAAGTACAAGTATTTGAAGAAGTCATTCATGACGAATCAGATATTACTTTTAGATACTGTACCGAGGCCTTGATAGGATTTGATAATAACAACCCGGAAAACAAAAGCAAATTAAAGGAAGTCATCAGCGATTTTGGAGATTCGATGGTGATTGCCGGCTCACCCAAAAAATTAAGGATACACATTCATACTGATGAACCGGCGGATTTGTTTTATGCCATAAAAGATTTTGGGAATATTACTTACAAAAAAGTAGATGATATGCTTATGCAAAGCGATATTGTCCACCACCGGAAATGGGATACCGCACTTATTACTGACTCCACTTGTGACCTTCCTAAAGAGATATTAGAGAAATATCAGATTCACGTTGTCCCATTATCTATCCACTTTGAAAAAGATTATTATCTTGATTCTGTTACACTGACACCAGATAAATTTTATAAATTGCTCAAAGAATCGAAAACAAGCCCTACTACTTCCCAACCGACATATAAAGATTTCACCAATAAATATAATTACCTCGCCAGCCATTATAACGCTATTATCGGGATTCATCTAAGCAGTAAATTAAGTGGGACTTTCAGCAATAGCAGGAAAGCAGCTTACGCAGTTAGTGAACGGGAAAATAAAGAGATAACTGTTTTCAGTTCAAACAAAACCAGTGTAGCGCAGGGTTTAATTTTATTGCGGGCTGCAGAAGAAATTGAAAAAGGCAAAAAGTACCGGGAAGTTGTCGAAAACATCGAAAAATGGATTCCTAAAACACATATAATGGTCAGCGCCCAAACACTAAAATATTTGATAAGAGGCGGGCGGCTCAGCGTTGTAAAAGGATTTTTTGGTAAATTAATGGGTGTTCAGCCAAATTTTATAATTAATACAGAAGGTAAAATCGAACTGATTGGCAAACCTACTTCTACCAAACAGAGTTTGCGAATGGTGATGGATGAAATAATAAAACTCATCAATGGTAAGAAACTCTGGGGTTACGCCATTACCCATGCAGAAAATGAACAGGCAGTAAATTACTTTGCCACGGAAATGGAACAAGTTACCGGGCAAAAACCAAAATTCATCAATGCGGCCTCTCCTGTAATCGGTACTCATGTAGGGCCTGGAGTATCGGGAATTGCTGTACTTCTTGAGTAACTATTAAATCCTGCCAATATTTAAATTTTTAACTCCACATTACCGATTCTGTTTTTTCTAATTTTTTTATTGCTTACTTAAATAATTTCCCTCCTTTTTTATACTTTAGCCAGTCAGTAGTAAAGTTCAAATCTAAGCTTCATCTATATGATAAATACTGAGTTAGTAAATCCTAAAAGCATCGTAGTTGTGGGAGGTTCTAACGACATTACCAAACCAGGGGGCAAAGTTTTAAAGAACCTTATTGATGGTAATTATAAGGGCAAATTGTATGTATCAAACTTAAAAGAAACAGAAGTGCAGGGTATTAAAAGTTATCAAGATCCTGTTAGCCTTCCAAATGTTGATCTCGCCATTATTGCCATTGCTGCAAAATATACCTTTGAAACAGTAAAATTTTTAACAGAAAAGAAAAAAACCAAGGCTTTCATCATTTTATCAGCCGGTTTCAGTGAAGTAAGCGAAGAGGGAAAATTGTTGGAGCAGAAAATTGTCAATCAAATAAATGAATATAATGGCGCCCTGATCGGTCCGAATTGTATTGGCGTTCTTACACATAATTATCATGGCGTTTTCACCAAACCTATTCCAAAGCTTGATCCACAGGGTTGTGACTTTATAAGCGGCTCCGGGGCAACGGCCTGTTTTATCATGGAAGCGGGGATACCTAAAGGATTGACTTTTGCTAATGTCTTTTCAGTTGGGAATTCTGCCCAAATGGGAGTAGAAGAAATACTCCGGTACATGGACGAAAATTTTGATCCCGAAACCAGTTCAAAGGTTAAATTACTTTACCTGGAAACTATAGATAAACCGCATCTGATATTAAAACATGCATCCTCTTTGATCAATAAAGGTTGTAAAATTGTTGCCATTAAAGCCGGTACTTCAGTAGCAGGTAGCCGTGCTGCAACATCGCACACAGGCGCTTTGGCCACCTCTGATGATGCAGTTGATGCACTCTTTCAGAAAGCCGGTATCGTCAGATGCTATGGCCGTGAAGAAATGATCACCATCGCTTCCATTTTCATGCATCCTGAACTGAAAGGGAAAAAACTAGCATTAATTACACATGCCGGTGGCCCGGCTGTTATGCTTACCGATACGTTATCTGCCGGCGGGCTTGAAGTTCCATTGCTTGAGGGGCCTTTAACAGAAGAATTGAAAGAGCAACTTTTCCCTGGTTCCGCAGTAGCCAATCCGATTGATTTTCTTGCCACGGGTACAGCTGAACAACTTGGAATTATCATTGATTTTATTAATGAGAACTTCCCTGAAATAGATGGTATGGTCGTAATCTTTGGTACTCCGGGATTATTTCCAATCAATCGTGTGTATGGAATACTGGATGATAAAATGAAAACTTCGCGGGTACCTATTTATCCGGTTTTGCCTTCTACTTTAACAGCTGAACAGGAGGTGGAAGAATTCATTGCCCACGGCAGGATCAACTTTCCTGATGGTGTATTTCTTGGTCGGGCATTATCGCAAATTTATTATACACCAAAACCTGAATCCAAACCAGTTTCTGCACCGAGAATTAATAAATCTTCAATCAGAACAATTATTGATAGAGCTGACAACGGATATCTTAGCCCAAAAGAAATCCAGGGATTATTAGATGCTGCTGAAATACCCCGTTCAAGTGAAGCCGCTATACAAACCCGTGAAGAAGCCATATTTGCAGCAAATGAAATTGGGTATCCGCTTGCCATGAAAGTTGTTGGGCCTGTACATAAATCCGATGTGGGCGGTGTAGTTCTTAACGTTGAAGATGAAGCATCCATGCTGGCTGAGTTTCAGCGGATGATCAGGATCGAGGATACAACAGGAATATTGCTACAACCCATGTTGTCAGGAACAGAACTGTTCATTGGAGCCAAATACGAACCAAAATTCGGACATATGGTATTGTGCGGTATCGGCGGGATATTTATTGAAGTCCTGAAAGATGTAAAATCTACACTTACTCCAATATCACTTCATGAAGCTAAACATATGATCTCCGGTTTACGAGGTAAAAAATTACTGGAAGGTGTTAGGGGAATGCCAGGAATTAATACCAACCTATTTGCAGAAATCATCGTTAAAGTATCTGCATTGTTAACTGCTGCACCTGAGATAATAGAAATGGACTTGAATCCGTTACTTGGGAGAGGAGATGATATTGTAGCTGTTGATGCAAGAATTAATATACAGAATCAAGAAAGTACTTAAAGTGAGCTAAAGTTAAAAGTACTTAAAGTTCTTTTGTACTCCACTCCAGGTACTTTAGGCATTTTAAATACTTTAGACACTTATAAATTTACATTTTAATAAAACTATTACTTTTGTATTATTGTCTATCAATTTTCAGAAATAAATTCTACTTATGGCAAACATAGCATTTGGAAGCAAATATTTCATTTTTTCAAAATTTAGCTCTATACCAAAAACTTCAAAGATTGAGCAAAACCGGGCAAATCTTATCAAAGAATTTGATAACCTTAAAGAATTTAAGACATCCGAAAAGTTACAGGATTTTTTAACCCTTGAGAAATACATCAACTCGCAAGAGCATAAGGATTTGGTTAGTTCTATTCAATCCAACAAGAAAAAAGAGCAGGAAAAAATCAAATTGTACGAAACTCAGAAAAAATCGAAAAAATTCAAAAATTATTTCAAATTCAAAGAATCTCCAAAACTTAAAAGTTATCTTACTTTCCGTGAATCGCAGGAATTGAAAGAATATGAAGAGCTTGAGAAGTTTGTAACATCACCTGAATTTGAGAGCAAAAAAAGATCACTGGAAGATAAGAAAGCTGCAGAAGAGAATAAGATTAAGGAATTTGCATCACTTAAAAAATCAAAAACCATAAAGGATTACTTTCGGATGAAGGAATCATCCAAACTAAAAGAGTTTAACTCTATTTCAAGTTCTGCTGAGTTAGATAAATATACAGAACTGGGAAAATTTGTGAACTCCGATGAATTTCAAAAAATAAAAAACTCCTCTGAACCTAAAGAATATAAAAATACGCATGAGTATACAAAGGAGCAGGAATACGAAAAGTTAAAGAAATCAAGAAATATCAAATTCTATTTCAAGTTTAAGGATTCTGCCAGATATTTAAATTATCTCGCTTTTGATAAATCCAATGACCTGAAGAAGTACCATGATCTTGAAGAATATGTAAATTCTGCTGAACACAAGGAAAAGCTTTCAGATGCGATCAATGAACTTGAAAAACTGAATCATAAGGCCAAAGAGTATCAACAAAAAAAGAAATCAGCGCCAATCAAATCTTACTATAAATTCCATAATTCTCAAAAGTATAAGGATTTCCAGACTTTTGATAAATCGAATGAGTTAGCTGATTATCTGGAACTGGAAAAATACTTAGCCTCTGATGATCACAAAGAATTGCTCAAATCTTTAGACGAAAAAGAGAAAGACGAGAACCATAAAAAGAAGCAATACGAAGAATTCAAAAATTCGAAAAAATATAAATGGTATCAGGAGGTCAAAGATTCAGACAAATTTAATGATCTGAAAAAATGGAAGTTGGTATTTGAGGATAATTTTGATAAAGAGCAGCTTGATGCAAGTAAATGGATGACCCGCTATTACTGGGGTGACAAGCTGATTAATGATTCTTATGCTTTTGAGCACGACAAAGCCTTTCCAACAGACGGAAATAATATAGAAGTTTCTCATGGTTCTGCCAGGATTTTAACCCGCCAGGAGAAACTTGAAGGAAAAATCTGGAAACAACCATTTGGATTTGTACCACAGGATTTTGAATACACAACAGGGTTGATCAGTACGGCTAAATCGCATCGGCAAAAATATGGCAAATTTGAAGCAAAAATAAAGGTGAATTATGCTAAACCGGTGAATTATAATTTCTGGATGGCATCTGAAAATAACCTTCCGCATGTGGATATATTGCGATTAGAGAAGAAAAAAACGAAAATCGAAATGGCACATCATACAGGCGACATTTCAGACAAGAAAAGCCTCGAATCAAAAAAAGCAGATTTCTCAGGACTTGATGTATCACAGGATTATTTTATTTACACGCTTGAATGGTTGCAAGACAGGCTGACCTGGAAAATTAATGATGTAATCGTCAATGAACAGACACAAACTATCCCGCAAGAAGAAATGTACCTGGTATTTAATTCATCCATAACCGGAAAAGCAACAGGAGGTGGTTTACCCGCTTCAATGGACATTGATTGGGTGAGGTGCTATAGGGCTGTTTAGGGTTTAGAGTTTTGGTTTAAATTCAGGTTTAAGATTTACAAATTCAGAACTCCTGACCCAACGTAAATTTTTTGTCGCATTTGTAAATGATAAAGTTCATAACCCAGACGTTCACGTCTGGGTTATATACCGAATCCAAACCTTAGGGCGTTCACGCCCTTCATTATACTTAGTAAATTGATTAAGGGCGTAAACGCCCTATGTGTTACCTTGTTTTTGTAACACAGGACTAAAGCCCTGTGTTACGGATATTCGTCAAATCAAGCAACTATTCAAACTAATAGAATGTTAAGAGTAAACGATTATGGTATTGTTAAACTCGTTGAAACCTGTCAGTATAGACGGGTTTAAGTTTTGCGACATTACAATTTACGATACAGTTTTTATAATTATCTGATTTCTAATCATCAGGTCAGGAGTTCTGAAATTACAATTTAATTAACTTCTTAGTTTGTATTCCTTTATTGGTTCGTAACACACAGAAATAGATACCTTGCAATAATCCAATGGTTTTTAATTCTATTTTATGTTCACCCCTTTGTTGCTTTTCATCTATTAGGATTTCAACAACCTGTCCGCTCAAATCAAAAATTTGAAGGGAAACAGGTGATGTTTCAAATAATCTATATTCTATTAAAGCACTTGATCCAACTGGATTTGGTGATATAAAAAATTTATCTGTAAAAGCAATGTCATTTATTGAAAGTCCTTCACATGCCGATAAAACGGTGTCTGGCTCATTGCATTCATCTGCATTATTATAAATAAATGCATCTTCAATTTGATTGGACAGGAAGTTGCAAACGCTTTCAATTGCACATGCAGATAATAATGGGTTATCATGTATATATAGATTATCAATAGAGTCTGCTTCTATATTTTCCAATCCTGCTAAACTTGTTAGAATTGGATTATTCCCAATAACAAGGTCTCCTCCCATTAAAGTTACCTGATCCAGGGCTGTTAAACTTGTTAAGTTATCGTTCCATTTAATTCTAATATCACCCCCGATGGAATCTACATTGTCCAATCCTGTCAGACTGGATAAAGCTGTGTTATTATCAACAACAAAGGCTCCCCCAATGTAAGTTACATTGTCTAAGCCAACAAAACCTGTGAGGGAATCATTATTTACTATCCATAAGTATCCTCCGATAGAAGTCAAACTATCCAATCCACTGGTACTAACTAAAGTTTTGTTGTTCTTAATCCTGATATTTCCCCCAATGGAATCCAGGTTATCGAAACCCGTTAAACTTGTCAAAGTTGAGTCTCCACCAACCCATAAACTACCTCCAATAGAAGTCAAATTTTCTAATCCCATTAAACTTGTGAGGGCATTATTATTTTCAATTTGAAAGTCTCCACCAATATTCGTAATATTATCCAAACCAGCCAAATTTGTCAGTGCAGAGTTCCATTCACAACTGAAACTTCCTCCTAAGTATGTAATACTGTCTAAGCCTGAAAGGCTGTTGATAGATTCATTGTAACAAACCAGGATATCTTCTCCGATGGAAGTTATACTACCCAATCCTATTAAACTTACAAGCATTTTGTTTTCCCAAATGGCGATGTATTCACCAACAGAATCTACACTACTGAGGCTGGCAATACTAAATAAATAAGGATTATCACCTATCCACAGGTGGCCTCCAATTGAAGTTAAATTGTCCAATCCTATTAAGTTTAGCAGAATATCATTTGCCTCAATCCTAAGACTGCCCTCAATAGAACTCAAATTATTCAATCCTGTCAAACCCATCAAAGTATCGTTAGCTGAAATCCAAAGGTCACCTCCTATTGCTGTTAATACAATTAATCCGTTAAGATTGGTAATATCATTTCCATAGACAAAAACGTTCCCTTCAACTTCTGTACAGCCCGGATAATTGACCTGAAAACTGTCAATTTCTGCCTGGGTAGTAAAGGTAATCCCTTCGGGCAGGCATGATTGCGCCAATATTGAAGTATAACAACAACCTAAAAAAACAATTAAAAGCAATATTTTTTTCATCTTCATTATTTGATTTATTCAACACTTCAAAAGTATATATAAATATATTCTACTCAAAAAAATTAAAATGCAATTTGCTTTAGCTTCTACTTCTTACATAATTAAAACAATCTAAAATAAAATTCTTGAAGTAAATTATAAGAAGGTGTTTCCGGTACAATTTATCCAACTATAACAAAAAATTTAAAAAATTTTCCTTGTGAACTACCTGAAAGCTGCTTCCAGAATAGTTCTTAATAAATTCTGAAGGGATTTTAGTTTTGGCTTTGTCGTTAAATTTGAATTCAACAGCTTGTAAATTACCAGCGGCTTCTTCTATATAATCAATTTCTTTCTGATCATAAGTTCTCCAAAAATAGGCATTGACAAATTGCCGGGTATTTTGATTGTGTTTTATCCTCTCCATAATACAAAAGTTCTCCCATAATCCACCAATATCATTACGCATGGTCAACTGATTAAAGTTCTGGATCAATGCATTCCTGATCCCAAGGTCGATGAAATATATTTTCTGCCCCTTGGCGATTTCTTTCCTCAAATTCCTGCTGAATGAACGAAGGCGGAAAATAACAAAGGCCTTTTCGAGTAATTCAATATATCGTTTTATTGTATTAATGTTTTCTCCAAGCAGTCTTGATAATTCATTCATTTAGCTGCATAAATTTATACAAAACTCAAAATTTATATTTTTTTCATTTTGATGTCATTTTAAAACTTAATATTTATGGGAAAAATTACCGAAAATCAGAAAAAATAAAAGAAAGCACATTTGAAAAACAAGCCAGCCAGGTTTTGTACAAAGCATGCAATATATTGACTTTTATTGACAACTTATTTTCACCTGGTCGTATCTGTAAGTTCCTGTAGTTTGTTCCAGGCTTCTGTTCCTGATTGTTTGGGTATTTCGTTCTGCAGACCTACCCACACCACATTTTCTCCATTTACCGTTTTTTTTGCACATCTATTATTATTATACTTTTTTGCCAATATATCCACAGCATTGCACCAGTGACAAGATGTATCTCTTAAGGGACCTGACCAATATGCGGCTATACTTAAAGGAAGAAAAGAAACTGTTCGTATATATTCATATTCATTATAAGTATACATCGAATCATAATTTGATATAAATGTTTCTTTATTTCCGTTCCAGTTCCAGTCATATTTCACTTCACCCCATTCTTCTGAGCCAAGCAATTCTACAGAAATTACCTTTGTCACCCAGGATATATTGGCCAATTCATCTATCAGCTCTTCGTTAGGCTTAAAAAGGTTAACATTATAAAAATCAGTAGAATGCCCATCTTTTTGATAGTTACCTACCATGGTTTCATGCCCGCCAGGTACTGTCATCATCCAGTATTTGGTTTCTGAAGAACTAAAGCCAGGAATTCTGGGATCAAAAAAGCCTGTCCTTTCATCTTCTGCATAAATCCCGATATAATTCTTCACCTTTTCATTCAGTAAATATATACTCATTGGTTCTTTGTCAGCATCACCCGGTACCGGATCGAAGCATAATATATTAATTGATTTGACCCTATCAATCAGAAAAGCTTCTTGTGCCATCCACAAGCAGAGTATTCCACCACGACTGTGGCCAACTAAATTTAAGATCACATTGCCATTTGAATTTTCAAGGACACTGAAAAGAAAAGATTTAGCTTCATTTAAACATTCATCCCAACCTCTTGGGTTATTAGGAGTACTTGGAAATCCCTGTGCAAAAATATTCAAAGCAGGAATTTTAAGTCCTGTTCCAATACCATTTACGATAAAATTATAATGCTTATATTTTGAAATACTATCTGTTCTTTGCTCATGGTGCAAAGTAGCAACCAATTCAGGCACCCAAAATCCTGAAAGTCCGTCAGGGGCACATGCCGAATCTCCTTTCCACCAGTCTTCTGTAATACCTGTTCCGCAGAAGTATATCGTTATTACTTCTTGAACAGGTTCCGTTAATTCACTTTTATATGAATTGCACAGGAAAAACAACAATGCCGCAGATACTAATACTACAGTGGTGCGTTGATAATTTATTCTTTTCATTTTGTTGTTTCACAGGATATTCATATTACTGTAAATATCCATATTTTCTATAGAATAATCATTATAAATAAAATTAATAACTCAAGTTTCACAAATAATACCTGGCATTACTAAATATATTGTTTCAAGATCCCAATAGCCTACCCAACAACTTGTTTTTAAATTCGGTCGAGTAGAGTATTTATCTGCCATGTAGAAGCATTTGATGCCATCAAAAAATTATATTAATGAACCTAGAATTTTTTAGCTACTTTTTTCTTAAGTTTCGGAAGTTTTTTAACAAGATCGGCCATGAGTTTATCTGATGCGCTTTCACATAATGGTAGCATTACTTTTGAAGAAAACATGGGGATACCTGATACCTTATTTACTGTTAGGGGAGACCAAGCGTATTCATTAAAAAAAAATACCTTGTCGCAATTCTTGTTATATAAAGCCATCTCAATATAAGCTCTTATACCCCATATATCTACCCCGTTAATCCTGCTTTTTAATCTAAAAGCATATGAGAAACTTACAAACAATACTCCATCAGCTACATTGTCAAACATTTCAAGCAAACGTATTTCATTTCTTTTTTCCCTTTTCACCGTATAAGTTGGTGTATTTACATAAGTAACATCCGTCTCCCTGCCAACTCTTGAAAAGGTATATTTTGAGAAAAGTGTTTTATAGCCAGGAGCAGTTAAAAAGGTTTGCCAGAACTTTGGATTTTTATCGTTTAACGTTTCATGTTGCATGCTCTCATAAGCAATATACCCTGGATTCTTGATCACTGTTTCTTCCGGTAATAATTCAAAGGGAAGAAGAGGTTTATATTCCGTATAGAATACTTCATAAAACTTATCCACAATTGGCTGAAGATCAAAATCCGGATTTTGTGCTAATTGTTTTATATCATAAACATGTCCTACAATCCCATCCAATTCAGAAATGTTTATGTTTTTATCAACATAAAATGTTACCAGGACAACCTTTTTTTTCTGGGCCATGCCGTGCATTCCCATAGAAAAAATAAAAATTAACAAAAAAATAATTTTGGATGTTTTCATATTTGAAATTTTTTGAAATTAAATAATTGATTATCCGTAATTATGCCAGATAATGTGCTATAATTCTCAAAATCTTATAATAAATCCCAAATCTAATGCTGGACGAATGGATTCAACATCTGTAGATACATCACCGTATGACCATGAGACACTATGTTTAGTTTTTGCATTTATGATATATAATATACCTAATCCAACATTAAATCCGTAAGCGATCTTTTTTCCCCAAACCCAATCTCCACCAACCATAAATGCAGTGCCATATCCAAAATAACTATTATCAACATCAGCCGTGATAGGAAACCGGGTCCAACCAATATACTCCCAACCAATAAGATATTCATCAATGTGTTCTATCCATTTTGTTGCGAATTGAGCATTTATGTATAACCATTTGTAAGGGAAAAATTTCACGCCTGCCGAAAACGACACAGGAGCTCCCGGATCATATCTAACACCTGCATGAAACCCATATCCCAAGTTTCCACCAAACCTCCACTGAGCCCCAGCTCATTTTTCAGTAAACAAATCATATTGTTCAGCCTTTTTTTCATACCCGAAGACAAATCAGTTTTTATGATTGTAATATTTTTCAATCAATATTAAAAGAATTTTATGCGATAATACTAAAATAAATTATAATGGAAAATTATTCTCCAATTTATAATTATTCTAAAAACGAATTTCTTTAGTTTTGAGCAGGTTTATTACTTCAAAAAAAGTACTTAAAGTGAGCTAAAGTTGCAAGTGCCTAAAGTACTTAAATGCGGAGCGAAATCAATAATAACTTTAGGCACTGTAGACACTTGTAATTCTAGGCACTTTACTTTTATCCAAAATATAAATATATATGAATCAAAATTCAAAATACATTCCTATTGTCGCTGAAGGGGAAGCCTCTTTGATCCAGCCTGTGGACCTGGATGGCTTTCGCGAGCACAACAGGAATAAATCAAAGGCATTGATTGATAAAACAATGACCGAAAAAGAAGCCATTCATAAATTTGTAAAAAGTGGCGATTATGTCGGCTTTGAACTTTACGGAACCGTTCGTTGTCCAATGAGTCTGACAAGGGAACTGGTGCGTTCGGGGAAAAAGGATTTCAGGATCGTGGGACAAGGTGTTCATGAACTTGACCTGATGTTTGCAGCGGATATGGTCCGGGAAATTGATTTTACATACATCGGGCTGGAAGTTTATGGAATTTCAGGAAATATGCGGCGCGCAGTAGAATCCGGTGCAGTTACCAAGATAGTTGAGTGGTCGAATGCAGCGCTTACATGGCGTTTTAAGGCTGCCAGCATGGGCATTCCTTTTATCCCAACACGGAGTATGTTGGGTACCGACACATTAAAGAAGTCATCCGCCAAAGTAATCGAATGTCCTTTCACACATCAAAAAGTGGCATTACTTCCCGCATTAATTGTTGATACCGGTTTCATTCATGTGAACCGCGCTGATATTCACGGTAATTGTCAGATTGATGGCATCAGTGGATTTGCATTTGAAATGTCACGGGCATGCAAAAATCTGATCATAAGTACAGAAAAAATTGTGGACACAAGTGAGATCAGGGAACATCCTGATAGAACTATTATTCCTTATTACTTAGTAGATGCAGTTGTTCATGCTCCTTATGCTTCATGGCCGGGTGAAATGAGTGGTTTGCATGAAAGGGATGAACCACATTATAAAATGTATGTTGAAAAACAAAAAACAAAAGAAGGGATGGATGATTATATGAAAGAATGGGTCTATGACCTGCCCGATCATCAATCCTTACTGGATAAGGTTGGTAAAAAACGTTTTCAGGATCTAACACTTTAGGAGATACAATTATGACACAAGAATATTCACCATCAGAATTATTGATATGCCTTGCTTCCAGGGTTATGGAAGATGGATCAACCGCATTTATAGGTACAGGCATTCCCATGCTGGCCGCCAGTCTGGCACAAACCATGCATGCCCCGAATATTGTTCCTGTATTTGAATTTGGAGGGACAGGAGCTATTTTGGAAAAACTTCCTCTGGCTGTAGGCGATATGAGAACATATAATAAAGGAGTAGCGGCTTCAGGAATTTGCGATATCATGGAGACCTCCCAGCGTGGTTTTATTGAATTTGGATTTCTCGGTGGAGCCCAAATTGATAAATATGGAAATTTGAATTCCACAGTTATCGGAGATCATAAAAATCCTAAAGTTCGTTTACCGGGAAGTGGTGGAGCCAATGATGTGGGATCGGCATGCTGGCGTACCATCGCCATCATGATCCATGACAAAAGACGTTTTGTTGAAAAAATTGATTTTGTCACAACACCGGGTTACCTTTCCGGTCCTGGTTCAAGGGAAGAAGCCGGGTTGCCAAAAGATACCGGACCATACAGGGTTGTGACAAACTTATGTGTCTTGGGATATGATGACGCAACTAAAGAGATGAAATTACTCAGCCTGAATCCAGGAGTGACTGTTGAACAGGTGATTGAGAATACTGGATTTAAATTGCATTTGGCTGACAACATCACTCATAACGATCCTCCAACAGCAGAAGAATTAAAAAAGTTAAGGGAAGATATAGATCCTGATGGACTTTACAGATAATACTGAAAATTCTAATTTTTAAATCCTAAATTCAAAAATAAAATCTGTTTCAAGAGTCCACGCTTGAAAACTTTAAAACATAATTAGTTTTATGGTAATCAAAATCATTGTCATTTCTCTTTACGCCCTAATGATAATCATCGTAGGTTATATTGGCATGCGCAAAACCAAATCATTTTCCGATTTCTTTTTAGGTGGTGGAAATATTGGTCCCTGGATGACAGCATTTTCATATGGAACAGCCTATTTTTCTGCAGTTGTATTTATTGGTTTTGCCGGTAAAGTCGGTTGGGGATTTGGCTATTCAGGTATGTGGATTGGGGTATTTAATGCTTTCATAGGTGTGCTGGGTGTTTGGGCATTTCTTGGTTGGCGAATTAAAAAAATGTCCATTGAATATGGTATTTCTACCATGAGTGAGTTTTTCGAAAAACGATATGGCTCCCCTTTCCTCGGAGTTATAACACCTATCATTATTTTTGTTTTTATGCTCCCATATTCTGCTGCTGTTTTTATAGGATTGTCCTACTTATTCACAGCCTCATTTCCGGGAATCGAATACTGGCATGCCGTGGTTTTTATGGGTGTTTTTACAACTATTTATTTGGTAATGGGCGGCTACAAATCAATGGCTATGATTGATATGATTTTCGGGATGATCATGACGGTTGGCGTAATTGTGCTGGTCTTTTTTACAATTCGGGAAGGTGGTGGAGCCAACAATATTACAATCACTTTACAGAACATAGAGCCCAAACTTACTTCCATTATTGGCCCTCCGGGATGGTGGCCACTGTTTTCATTAATTATACTTACAAGTGTTGCCCCTTTCGCCATGCCGCAGTTAATTCAGAAATTTTATGCCATTCGCGACAGGAAATCTGTACGTATCGGGATGATCGCTTCCACATTTTTTGCTTTGCTAATTGGCGTTATTGCTTATTATATGGGATCAACCACACGGGTCTTTCTCACTCCCGAATCAACACCGGCTGCCTTTTTTGCAAACGGCAAACCCAATGTTGATGCGCTTATGCCGGAGTTATTGAATTTTGTTATTCCTGAATCATTATCAATTATCATATTGTTATTGATATTGTCAGCTTCCATGTCTACACTGGCGGCATTGGTCTTAATTTCCAGCTCTTCTGTAATAAAAGATTTTTATGCCGGGGTAATTAAAAAAGGAAAAGAAACCTCTGATAATAAGCTTACCCTTTATATGCGATGGACATCTGCAATATTTATCTTTATCTCCATGATGATTGCTCTTTCTAAGCCTGACACTATTGTTGCAATACTGGGGATTTCCTGGGGAGCGATTGGCTCTGCCTTTTTGGGGCCGTTTATCTGGGGATTATTCTGGAAGAAAGCTAATAAATATGGGGCATTATATTCCTCCATTTTCGGATTAAGCACTTGTCTTCTGCTATATTTTCTTGGTATGCCCTCCCCTCAAGCTGGGACTATTGGAATGGGAGTGTCACTTGTAATAAATCCTATTGTTAGCTGGATTACCAGAAACAATCCTCTGACTACAGTTGGTTAATATTATTCATCTGAAGACTTGAAGTCATCGTATAATTCATAAAATTATTTTTTTATTTTTTGTCATTTTGTCGATTTTAATCGACATTTATACGTATATTTGTCGGTTATAATCGACATATATGATAAATCGAACACTATATAATACTATTAAAGGAAAACTTTTCTCTAATAAAACCATTCTTTTATTAGGCCCTCGGCAAGTAGGAAAAACCACGTTAATGAAATTATTCATTAATAAGCAATCCAACTCAATATGGCTGAATGCTGACAATCCGGATGATCGGGAATTACTTGATAATATTAGCAGCAGCCGTGCTAAAGAACTTTTTCCACAAGGCTCACTAATTATTATAGATGAAGCGCAACGACTACAAAACTCAGGGCTTACATTAAAAATAATCCATGATAATTGCGAAGGAATACAATTGGCTGCTACCGGGTCAAGTTCATTTGAACTAACTGATAAAATTAAGGAATCGCTTACTGGCCGCAAGTGGACATTCAAGCTTTATCCTATTTCAATTGAAGAAATTGTAAAACACACAAATCATATCGAACTAATGCGGGCAATAGAAACACGGTTAATTTATGGTTTCTACCCTGATGTAATCAATCGTGCAGGAAATGAGAAGGAGGTATTAAATGAATTGATCTCAGATTATCTTTACAAGGATATTTTCAGTTTGAAGGAAGTTAGAAAACCAGCTGTTTTAGAAAAACTGGTCAAAGCCCTGGCATTTCAAGTTGGTAACCAGGTTTCTTTTCGTGAACTTGCTAATACAATTCAGGCAGATAAGGAAACTGTTGAAAAATACATTTATTTACTTGAGGAAGCTTATATAATTTTTCGGCTGCCCTCTTTTTCGAGAAACCTTAGAAATGAACTTAAACGTTCAAAGAAAATATATTTTGTTGATAATGGAATTCGAAATGCTGTAATAAACCAGTTTAGTGAAGTTGGTTTGCGACAGGATACTGGTGCCTTATGGGAAAATCTATTGATTTCAGAACGGATAAAATTCAATGAATATAATCGATTATACCGGAACATCTATTTCTGGAGAACAAACCGCCAACAGGAGATTGGTTTAATTGAAGAATTTGATGGAAAGATTTATGCTTATGAGTTTAAATGGAATACAAAGAAAAAAACCAGGCCTCCCTCGACTTTTGTAAAAGAGTATAATCCGGTCGAATTTAAAGTAATCACCAGGGAAAATTTTCTTGAATTTGTTATATAGGATATCTTCTCACAAATATTCATTTACCTGTTAATTCCACGAACATACAGAAAACTTGTATGCGAAGGAATTCCATCTTATAGACATTACCCCATTCTGACTTCCTAAGCTTTATCTAAAATCTGTTAGAACTAAATCCCCTGTTTATTATTTGTATACTTCGTAATCAATGTAATTCTCAGGTCCTGAAATATTTTCAATATTTCATTTTGCCTGTCAATGGTGAGCTTGGTAATGTATTCTTTGGCTTTCTTTGGACTCTTTTTATTTAATTTTTCAAATTCCTTATCCACTTCAGCTTGCTCATCAAAAAAACTTTTTTCTAATGGATCACGCACTGCATGAAGATCTTCTACAGCTTTTTGCCATCTCAGATATAATAGATTATCCACAAAATCAACAACCCAGCGAATTGAGTTCTCATCGAATACTTCTTTATCATAATTTTTATAACATTCTGCCACATCAGTCACACCTGCGTACATGGGTACATAAGCGCTGGTAAAAGCATTGTCAACATAAAACCAATAGATGCCCCCTACAGCATCTGGAAGCCAACCCCGCAATTGAGCGATCATTCCATATTCACCTCGTGCCCTTGCTACATTTCTACGCCTGTTGATCTTTAGTAATTTACGGGTTTCTGCTGTTGGGAAAGGGGTGGCATAATCACTTTTTACCATTTTACCCTCAGCATCAGGGTAGAACCATGCCGGTGAATTTTCCTTATCATAAATCGTTCCTGCAAAAGTTGAACGCTGAAAAACCATCACATCCTGAACAGACATTTTTTTCTCAGGTTTAACACTGAAAGGATAAAGCGAAAGCGGCTCTACAAACTGAGTATACTGGTCATCACCTTTGAAAGGGTCAGTTGTATAACGATCGGGCAAATTTTTTAAGTTAGGAGCATATGTAGCATAAAAGAGCCAGAACCGGCTGGTGGCCCATTCGCGTGGTATGGGAGCATACACCTCCTGCCAAACAAAACCCTGTCCATTATTGGGATCAAACCAACCGCTATCTATAGCTACCTGCCTATAATTGATCGAAGCCCTGAAATTAGCTGTATCTTTTATATCAATTTGTTTGATGATACTCCAGTTGGGGATCATGGTGGTATGATCATCCGGAAGACGTTGAGCTGCCCATAAAGCGCCCGGTTTATCACTTTCAGGTGTCCATTCATTTCCAACGGCAAATACCTCTAAAACCCAGGCTTCTTGCGTATCAGCTATTACCAGAGTTTCCGACTCACCTACACACGACGGCCTGAATCCATATTTTTCCATTAAAGCGGTGATCAATTTTAAAGCCTGACGGGCGGTTTTACAACGTTGCAATGCAAATGCCTGTGCCTGCTCAACAGTCATGATCTGTTTACAGGTTTCTTCATCCAGCTTCAATTCTTCTCGCTGGCTTGTAGTACTTTCTGCAATGGTTAATTGAAATTCGTTCATCTGTGGATAAGCAGATTGGAAGTAACTATAGGTTTCTTCTACCTGTGGTAAAAACCCAAGTGTATCCCCATAATCACCCAGAGGACGGCCAAGTTCTGTCATGCCCCAGTAAATTGGTGTTTGAATACCTTTGATAAAGTTTTGTCCGGGCATTACATGCACGCGGCAATCGGGGCCGGCATCGCTGTGGGAAATAATGACAGAACCATCAACTGTTGCTTTTTTCCCGACTACAATAATGGTACAGGATTGAGATTCAAAGGTTGAAAAAATAAAAATAAAACTGAGAATAAGGATTGCGAAGTTCTTCATAGTAAATTTAATTATTTATTTGCTAAAAAATAAGGAAGTAAAGATACATAACATTATTAACCAAGCGGCTTTGGAAGGAAGGTTTCACGCAAAGACTGCAAAGAATTACGCAAAGATCGCAAAGAATTTGAGTTAAAATTTTAACCCAAAATTTGCATAGATAAAAGGCAGCGCGCCTTCAGAGTAATAGCGGTAATTGATAGATGTTGTGAATTTACTTACCGGTTCATACTGAAGTCCTACTAAATAATAATCAGTGTTCTCAAAATTCTCTGGGATATCAAGACTTACATGATCATACCTTGCCAGCACCTGGAATTTATCATTAATAGTCACCGAACCAAAAACGGATAAGCCGTAATAATTTGCATTCTTAACATAACCATAGTTAAACACATAACTGTACTCCCCTCCTATCCTGAATCTTTTTGTTTTAAATCCAATAAAACCGGCAACTACAGATTTTAGCTTATTAGTATCAGATGTATTAGGTGAAGGAGCAAAATCGGCATATAATTTCAGTGTGAGTTTCTCAATAGGATTATATTGAATGTTATGTGAATAAAGGAACTTCCCGTTCATATCCTGGTACCTGAATGGACCTTCACCATTAACGATAGAAAACTGATATAAAAGTTTGTCTTTTAATTTAAAATCAAGCTGTACACCAAAATCAGCAGGCATTCCCATTCTGAACTTTTCCTGAAAAGTCACATCCACATACCGGTATCCCCAGAACCTATCCTGAAAAGTGAGGTATTGTGTGTTAAGCAATTGACCCACCCGGAAAGTTAAATATTTATTTATATCCCACTTGATTTCAGCCATTTTAAGATAAGCAGTGAATTTGCTTCCCTCAAAATATTTATAATCCAGCTGATTACCAGCTGTATCGGTAATCTCAAAAAAGTGTGTAGTTCGGGTTACATCTAACATGATCTTACCACTGACTTTTTCAGAAATCCGGTGATAATACCCAATGATGCCCTGGTTAAATACAAAGGCTGCCTGAGGGTTATAGGTATCTTTTAAGCAATATCTGAATGCTACATAAATATTTCCAAAAACATAATTTTTCTTATTCTTTACTTCTTCTTTGGGGATGGTATCCTGAATATGCTTATTTTCCTGGGAACAGGAGAATTTGATCCCTAACATGACAAAGAAAAGGATCAATACAGATAAGAGAATTTTTTTCATTAGCATCTTCAATTACCTTGGATATATCAGGCAAACAAACGTACGAAATTTTAATCAGAAAGTTCTGTATTATTTTGTTCAGGTTCAAAATTAAATAATGAATCAAGCGGTTCTCTTTCAATTTTTCCGTTAATAAATATAAGCCCTGAAAATCACCGTTCACATACAGATTTACAAATTCTGACTTGGCTGTGTAAATATTCGTTATTGTATTTGGTATTTTAATAACCATTAAAAATTTTTAATCACCTAAATTTCTAACAAAATTTATATATTTGGAAACCCAATTAAGATCGAGAAATTTAATAAAATTTAATCAATGAAAGATACCCCTATCAATTTTGAAATCGTAAGCAAGCACATAAAAGAAAGCGGACTTCCCAGTGTTGGCAAAGCTTCCATCCGTGAAATAAAAAAACTGATTGATAACATCGAAGCCGAAACAGGTGAGAAATACATCAGGATGGAAATGGGAATTCCCGGACTGCCGCCCACACAAATCGGTGTTGAAGCCGAAATAGAAGCCCTAAAAAAAGGCGTGGCGGCAATCTATCCGGATATTTATGGGATACCTCAACTAAAAACCGAAATTTCAAAGTTTGTTAAATTGTTCATGGATATTGATGTGGATCCCCAGGGATGTATTCCAACTGTCGGCTCCATGCAAGGTGGGATAGCTGCATTCCTTACCATTAATCGTATGCATAAGGAACGAGAAGGAACCTTGTTTATCGATCCCGGATTCCCGGTACATAAGCAGCAGGTCAGGGTGATCGGGCAGGACTATATGACCTTTGATGTTTATAATTACAGGGGAGAAAAATTGAGGGATAAACTTGAATCGTACTTAAAAACCGGCAAGGTATCTTCTATTCTATATTCCAATCCCAACAACCCATCATGGATTTGTTTTACAGAAACAGAATTGAAAATTATAGGAGAATTAGCAACTAAGTATGATGTTATTGTTCTTGAAGACCTCGCCTATTTTGGTATGGATTTCCGGAAAGATTATTCGCAACCCGGCAAACCACCCTACCAGCCTACTGTAGCTAAATATACCGATAACTGGGTGTTTTTTATATCCAGTTCAAAGGTGTTCAGTTATGCAGGCCAGCGGATAGGCATGATGGTTATTTCGGATAAATTATTCAATACGGATGCCCCTGATTTGAAAAGATATTATAACTCATCAAACGTGGGCTATGCCATGATATTCGGCACCATGTACGCATTGAGTTCAGGCACGTCCCATTCTGCTCAATATGCATTGACAGCTATGCTCAAAGCCGTTAACGAAGGCAGATCCAATATTACCGAACCTGTGAAAGAATACGGCGAAAAAGCAAAGATCATGAAGAAGCTGTTCACCGGCAATGGATTTGAGATCGTATACGATAAAGATGAAGGAGAGCCCATTGCAGACGGTTTTTATTTTACATTCTCCTACCCGGGCTTTACAGGCGAAAAACTATTGAACGAGCTGATCTATTATGGTATCAGCGCCATCTCACTCGCCATTACCGGCAGTGAGCGATTAGAAGGTATCCGTGCCTGTGTATCCCTTGTACAACGAGCACAATTCCCTGACCTGGAATACAGGCTGAAGAAGTTTCAAAAGGATCATCGGGTGTGATAATGTTTTGGCTAAGTGCTGTACGGGATTTCAGAGTGCAAACCTTTCAAGCTGCACCGAGCCAATTCGTTAATTCATTATTTCATTTTTTAGGCCAAATCGTCAAAGACGAATTGGCGTTGTTGATACGGAGAACTGAAGCTTAAATACCCACTGAACCCCGTATTGCATTTAGCTTTTGTTATGCACTGGCGTTTTTTATTTCTTATTATTTTTTACATATAAAAAGCGTATGATTCCTTGGGCTGCTCATTTTCTCCAAGGTATTTCATAATTTCACCTACACGTCTTGCACAGCCTATTGTAATTGGATATTTGTTGTCAAACTGTGTGTTGTTCCAATTCATTTTTGTCAAGCCAAGAACCTCTTTGCAGACTGTCTTTGAGGATGACACAGCACTCACTATTCTTATTTCCAAAGGTGCTGGAATGTACATTCCAGGATAAGTCTGGTATCTATGTACTGAACCTCTTGTATATAGGATGTGTCTGTTTTCTGTTAATGAAAATAGTGAACCTCTCACGGGTGGATAAAGGTTATTTCTAAAGAAACGCAAATCCGTTTCCTTAACTGTTACAATGTCATGCTCAGTAATTCCCAAATCCTGCATTGCTTGAATAAAACCATCCAGTTCGTCTTCATAATACTTCGAGGTTTTTTGTAAAACTACTCTGCCGGGCATGGTCCCAGTCGCAAATTTATATTTTGTTAATGCGTCTTTAAGTAACGACAATGACTGTTCATAAGTCAAGTGAGGTTTTTTGTCGTCTTTGTCTTCCATTACAGGAGTTCCGCGTAAAATTACACCTTTCCCATTTTCGTTAAATATCTGTGCTAAACTTGTTTGGATTGTTTTTTTATCTCTACTTCTATAAAACCCTATTCCTACAAAACAAACTTTTGGTTTGTTTTCATCGACTTCTAATTTCCAAGGAATAGTTTGAAGTCCTTTGTAGTAAAGAGCTGTACATAAATTCCAAGCTTTGGTTGCAGCATCTTGGGATTTGTTGTTATTATGCATCACATATTCCCTTAACAATTGAATGGGAGTATTGTACTGCATTGCTCGTGCTTTTAATGCTCTTCTGAAATTTAATTCTAATTCAGGTTCATCATTGTCTTCTGAATTGGTTTCAACTGGTTCTTCATCTTTTTTTTCTTTTACAATCTTGCCTTCAAAACTTTTAGGGATGATGCAGATTATCACGTCACAATTTTTAATATCGGATAAAAAACCAATGTTTTCACCATACAATTTAACTGCATCAATAACCCTTTTATCCCTGTCTTTTTCTTTTAAGATTGCTTTAATTTCATTTGGTGAAATAATCCTTTCGTAGTTCGTGTCGTAGATGTATTTAGCACAAAATCCTTTATCCTGATTGAACCCGGGGAAAGATACAAATAATCCTTTTTGCTTTCCTTTAGGACTTGCTGGTATAAAACTCTCAAATCGTTTTAACCAATTTTTGAGGTTTTCAACATCTTCATCGATACCAATTAATCCAAGCAATAATTGATTTTTCCTTGCCTCTATTACAGTATCATAAACATCTAATCCAGAAATACCTTCTCTCGGACAGATACTTTTGCCTTTGCCGAAAAGCAAATAAGGTTCTTGTATATAACTAGCTTTCATATTCCAAATAAATCAACGTTACCGCTATTATCCTTAAGTTTTTTCTGTGAATTAACTTGTTCAAGATTATTCCAAACATTATCTGGAACAATTGGGGCAAAATCAAAATACTCAATGTTCTCAATTTTAATAAATGGATATTCTTGATATTCATTAAATATTGATTCCATTTGAGAAGGTTGGAGGTAACGAAGAATAAAGTTAAAATGATTAAATACGTGCATGTTCCGTTCAGTCTTTTTTAACCATTGAATGTTCTTATATGCCAAATCGCAAACGCTTAAATCGCTCCAAAAAAAAATCCATTCAGGTTTTATAGATAAGTACCAATCATTATCGAAATTTTCAAATCCAGTACGAAAAGCGAGGCATCTCATATTGAATACCTCCTCCTTGTTTTTTAGGTTTCGTTTGATTTCAACAACTTTGCGTGTAGCTTTCTTTTTCGTTTTAGTCCATTCAATCGACCTTGGTTGCCATCTGTCCATGTCGTCTTTTTGTATTGGCAGAAAGGCAAAAAGCTTTTTGTCCTTAATCCATTTAATTTTTAATTTATGAAGTTTCGATTCAAGGCATTTCTTTAGAAGGTATTTGAATTGAGACATTTGCTCTGTTGACATATCGTAAAACTCATCGCAATCAAATGGTTCAGCTGTTCCTCTATCAATGATTTTGGTTAGACCAACAGAATCATCCTGTAGGTCATGAAATGTTATAATTTTGCCATTCCATACTATCCAGTCATGCGGAAAGGATATGTCATTCATATATAAGGCAGAAACTGCATAGTCGTGTAAACTTGGTTTAAAAAAGCGACGCCTTCTTTCTTTATTATAATTCTTTACAGATTTTTTATCAATATCTACATCAGCAATATAGAGTTTATTTGGAAATTGAATCTTTACAAGATTGGAGTAAACCGGTTCTGTTCTATTGAAATATTCGTTTTGTTTCTTATCAATTTCTGCTTTCAACGCTTTTTCAAGTTCTGATTCTAACTCAAATGCATCATTTACCGTTTTTCGGAAATAGTTTGGTTCCACCCTTTTTTCAAAATCCTTTTGTAACTGTTCTTTTGGATAGGTAGTGTTAATTACAATTATTGGGATATTCTTTTCTCTTGCTGTTTGAAACTCTAATTCAGTAATAGATTCATTACCTTCTGGTTGCCAACCATAACGAGCACCTAAAATCAGCACATAAATATCTGACTCCAGCACTTTAGTTAAACAAGCTGTAAGTGAATCAGTGCTTTGTGCCTCCATTGTGTATTCAGACATCAAAGGAAAGCCACCAGCTTTTTCCACAGCTTTAAAGGCAGCTTTTCGCTCATTGGGTAAATCCACAATGGTACTACTAATAAATATTTTAGGCTGGGTAATAAACATTATTTAAATCTTTACTTTCATATTTGCACTGTTTTTTCCGCTTGTGCATAACTCGTTACTAATAGCACCCCTATGCCTCCTATTTTCACTTTGGGCAAATTTGCCTGAAAAATTAATCCCGTACGTACGGGATTGTGTTTTAAAGAGATAGAAGTTTTGGCTTCCTGCTGTCATTTTGTTAATGGCGCTTATGCAATTGCTAAAATACATATTTATTTATTGATGTAAAACAATTTTTTAGTAAATTTGAAACTTATAAACAAACACTATCAGTAAAGAGGATTGAGATTATGAGAGTAATATTGTTAACTTTTATTTTCCTATTTTCATTTTATAGTTTCAGTCAAACACTTGACACAACTTATAAAAGGAAACTTTCTATTGGCTTTACTATATCACCAGACCTATGTTACAGAATTATGCTAAGTGACAATTCAGATTTGGTCAAACAAAGAAACGAAACAGACAATTCTAAGATTGGATTTACAAGTGGTTTAAGATTAATGTATAATATCAACGGCAGGTGGGCCATTGAATCGGGAATATTATTTTCGAAAAAGGGATTTAACTCTGTTTTTGATATGATAAGCATGAATGGAGAAGAATTTGTCAGAAAATACTTCTTCGATTACTACTACATAGATCTACCTATTAAAATGAATTGCTTCCTTACCTTGCAAAGGTTAAATTTTTATATAACATTCGGAACTACAATTAACTTTTTTATTGACTCGAATACTAAAATTATTATTGAAAGTAGTGATGGTTCCACGAGGGAAGAAAGCCCCATGGGAGATCCAGATTATAATATACTAACTATTTCCCCCGTCATTGGCTTTGGATTCGATTATTATTTTTCTAGAAGGATAAATATGAGAATTGAACCTTCTTATTCTCAATCGATCATTCCAGTCTTGAATGGCAATATTGATACATTTTTACTTTCATTCTGTATAAACGCAGGTATATTTTATAATTTCAAAAGAAAGTAAAATATTATATAGATAATTTAAACCCCTTTTAAATTTAATCAGAACACCAAAATATTTTCACTGATTTCTTTGGTTTCAACTAATTTTATTTAATTTCGTCGGGTTGTTAATTTAGAAACAGTAATCATAAAAAGCGTATGGCTAAAGTTAAAGGTGAAATCGTCGTGGACATAGAGCGCTGCAAAGGCTGCGAGGTTTGTATTGATGCCTGTCCCACCGAAACGATCGCAATGGTGGACGCCGTCAATGGCAAAGGATACCATTATATGCAAAACGTGAAAGGCGCATGTACGGGATGTACCAATTGCGCCATTGTTTGCCCCGACGGTGTGATCACGGTTTACAGAGTTAAAGTTTAAATCAGGTAACAGACAAGCGACAATAGATATGAAAAAAGAGCTCAGATTAATGAAAGGAAATGAGGCATTTGCCGAAGCCGCCATACGTACCGGTGCGGATGGTTATTTCGGGTATCCTATCACACCCCAGTCGGAGGTGATGGAATACCTGATGGCAGAAAAACCTCATGAAAGAACGGGTATGGTTGTACTACAAGCTGAAAGTGAAATAGCTTCCATTAACATGTTATATGGTGGTGCCTGTTGCGGTAAAAAAGTGATGACATCCTCATCAAGCCCCGGCATCAGCCTTATGCAGGAAGGAATCTCCTACATGGCAGGCGCCGAGCTTCCCTGCGTTATACTGAATGTAGTCAGGGGCGGACCGGGACTGGGGACTATCCAGCCCGCACAATCCGATTATTTCCAGGCAACCAAAGGCGGCGGCCATGGCGATTACAAGCTGATCACCTTAGCTCCTTCATCTGTACAGGAAATGTATGATTTTGTTGAGTTGGGTTACGAACTTGCGTTCAAATACCGTACACCCGTTTTGGTCCTTTCTGACGGAGCCATTGGCCAGATGATGGAAAAAGTTGAGATAGGAGAACAAAAGACAAGACTGACAGAAAAAGAACTAACTAAAAAGTGTCCCTGGGCTACACTGGGAAAAACCCCTGACAGGGAGCGTAATATTATCACTTCGCTCGACCTTGATCCTTCAAGGCATGAAAGGCATAATATTGAATTGCAGAAGAAATACAAAAAAATAGTGGAAAAGGAAGTCCTTTTCGAAAAAATAGATTGTGATGACGCTGACTATCTGTTTGTGGCTTATGGCACAAGCGCCAGGATTGTTCAGAAAACAATGCAATTGTGCAGGGAAAAAGGAATTAAAGTCGGGTTGTTTAGACCCATCACACTTTTCCCATTCCCAAAGGATGAAATCCGCGAAATGGCTGATCAGGTAAAAGGAATCTTATCAGTGGAAATGAGCGCCGGACAAATGGTTGAAGATATTCTCCTTGCTGTGGAAGGAAAAGTAAGGGTGGAACATTATGGCAGAATGGGTGGGATCATTCATTCACCCGTCGAAGTAGCAGAAGTATTGGAACAAAAATTTATCAAAGGATAGAGCTATGGCTGAAACATTAACAAAATCTGAAATAATAAAACCCGAAAACCTGGTTTACAAAAAAACCGAGTTAATGACCGATAATGTTTTGAGTTATTGCCCGGGATGCGGACATGGAACAGCCCACCGTATCATCATGGAGGTCATTGACGAAATGGGTTTACAATCACAAACCATTGGAATTGCCCCCGTTGGCTGTTCGGTGTTGGCCTATGAATTTATGAATATTGATATGCAGCAAGCAGCGCATGGAAGAGCACCGGCCCTGGCTACTGCCATAAAAAGGTTATTACCTGAAAAAACGGTTTTTACTTACCAGGGCGATGGTGACCTTGCAGCAATAGGAACTGCCGAAACAATTCATGCCGCCAACAGGGGTGAGAATATTACCATCTTTTTTATCAATAATGGAATTTATGGAATGACAGGCGGGCAAATGGCGCCTACAACACTTCCCGGTATGAAATCATCCACATCCCCTTATGGACGTGATTTGGAATTGATGGGGCATCCACTGAAGATCACTGAACTTGTTGCACAATTGCCGGGTACATATTATGTTACGCGCCAGGCGGTACATACTCCGGCCAATGTAAGAAAGACTAAGAAAGCTGTAAAAAAAGCCATTGAATTACAAAAACTTAACAGAGGGTTAACTTTCATTGAAATTGTTTCTAATTGCAACTCCGGTTGGAAAATGGCCCCGGTTGAGTCAAATCACTGGATGGTTGAAAATATGTTTCCGTTTTATCCTCTGGGTGATATTAAGGTTGATGGGGAGATTGTAAAAAAATAGTTACGGGTTGCGGGTTACAAGGTTCGGGTAACGGGTTAAATGACAAATCAACAATAGACAATAGTAAATAGAAAATCAAAAATACTGAAGATGACTGAAGAAATTATTATTGCAGGATTTGGAGGCCAGGGAGTGCTTTCAATGGGAAAGATCCTGGCATACTCAGGAATTATGCAGGATCAGGAGGTTAGCTGGATGCCATCGTACGGACCTGAAATGCGCGGTGGAACAGCAAATGTTACGGTAATATTGAGCGACGACCGGATCAGTTCACCCATTTTAACGCAGTATGATACTGCCATTATCCTCAATCAGCAATCGATGGATAAATTTGAAGCGATGGTCAAACCCGGTGGTTTGCTGCTGTATGATCCAAATGGTATTAACCGCGAACCCGAAAGGAAGGACATCAATGTTTATAAGATAGAAGCCAGTAAGGAAGCTGCGAACATGGGATTGCGCAAAATATTCAACATGATCGTTTTGGGTGGTTATTTAAAAGCCAAACCTGTTGTTAAATTTGATAATGTTATCCTGGGATTGAAAAAATCCTTACCTCCCCGTTATCATCACATGATCCCTGATAATGAAAAAGCTATAAGCAGAGGCCTGGAAATTGTGGAGCAGGTTCAGAAAGCATAACGCATAAGCACAACAAAATCAAAGCCTTCAGCGTTTAAATACACTGAGGGCTTTTTTATTTATACCAATATTTTCAATAAAATTGTTAATAAATATTGATTTTTATTAAAATTTTCGTATCTTTAAAAATTCAATATAAAGTATAACTTCAAAACAGGAGTAAAATGAGTTTAAGTTATTTATGTCCGCATTGCAAAGGCTATCTTGCCATCGAAGATTGTGTCCTGCTTTCAGTTCGTACACCTGATCATAAGGTTGGTTTGATTTCCCTTCATTCAGAATTGGGAAACTATAGTGTGAAAAAAGATTCCGGTTTTAATTATAAAGAAGGTGATGAGTTGGATTTGTTTTGCCCGATTTGTCATGCTGAACTTGCTTCAGAACTACATGATAAACTGGCAAGGATTATCATGGTAGATGAAAACAATGATGAATACGAAATTTTCTTTTCACGGATTGCCGGTGAACAAAGCACATTTAAGATCATAGGCGAAACAATGGATATCTACGGAGATGATTCAGCCGAGTATCTTGATTTTATCAATCTGTCGATGAACTTTTAGGGAGGTAAGTCAAATCATTAATTAGGATCTGTAATTTAATTATAATCCATTTCCTTTTAATTTTTTCTTTGAGCAACTCAGTGTCTTCTTTGTGCAACTCAGTGTAACAGCTCATTTCACTTTCAAAGGATGCCCTTGGCAAAAGTGCCGCAAAGGAGACACAAAGAGACACGGAGAAATATTACATATATATAACCTTAAGTCTCAGCTATTTACATTTTTCTAATTAAGTGCGAAACTTCAGTGGGAGCTTTTATTATTAAACGAAAGAATTGGAATGGTGGAAGAATGGAATAATTCCATTACCCCAATATTCCATTATTCCAGGTATTACTATCATGTATAACAAACATGGAACATAACCACCATCAAAGAAGGTGGCTTTCTAAATGGAATAAAATTATTAACAAACAGCTTATTAACAATATAATCTTAGTAAACATTTGAGATTGAAAGAAGATCAATCATAATATTAATTTATTTTCGGACTTGATTTTACTATAAACAGAATATGGCTTTAAACTACATCTGGATCGGCTTTTTTATCATAGCTTTTGTAGTTGGATTAATTCGATTATTGTTCTTTGGCGACATGGAAGTATTCCCAAATATGGTGAACAGCACTTTTGCCGCTGCGGAAACAGGGTTCACTATTTCCCTCGGTTTGACGGGCGTACTTACATTATGGTTGGGATTAATGAAAATAGGTGAAAAGGGTGGAATCGTAAAAATATTTGCACGGATTATTGGACCATTTTTCGCTAAGTTATTCCCTGAACTACCAAAAAATCATCCGGCCTTTGCTTCTATTTTTATGAATGTCTCAGCCAATATGCTGGGCTTGGATAATGCAGCGACACCTCTTGGTTTAAAAGCCATGAAAGAGATGCAGGAAACAAATACTGAAAAAGATACAGCAAGCAATGCCATGATCATGTTTTTGGTTTTAAATACTTCAGGATTGACCATTCTCCCCATTTCAATCATGGTATACCGTGCACAACTGGGAGCAACCGATCCCTCAGATATTTTCATCCCCATTCTTTTAGCCACTTATTTTTCAACCATTGCAGGTTTGATTTCGGTAGCCCTTTACCAAAAGATCAATTTATTGAACAAGACCGTATTGGCTTACCTGGGCGGGTTAACTTTGCTCATTTCCGGGATCATTTATTATTTCTCGACAATACCTAAAGAAAGTATTGCCGGGATTTCCTCTTTGGTTAGTAACATTCTGTTATTCTCCATCATCATTTTATTTATTCTGATGGGTATCCGAAAAAAGGTTAATATTTATGAAACCTTTATCGAAGGTGCGAAGGAAGGATTTCAGGTGGCCATAAAGATCATCCCGTTCCTGGTGGCTATTTTAGTTGCTATCGGAGCTTTTCGGGCATCAGGCGCTATGGATATGCTAATTGATGGAATACGACAATTTTTTACCGTTTTAGGCGTGAATACCGACTTTATCGAAGCGCTCCCAACTGCATTAATGAAACCCTTAAGTGGTAGTGGCGCCCGTGGAATGATGGTAGATGCTATGGATACTTTTGGTGCAGATTCATTTGTGGGAAGAGTAGCATCTACTGTTCAGGGATCAACGGATACAACCTTTTATATCATTGCTGTTTATTTTGGTTCAGTCGGGATTAAAAAAACAAGGTATGCAGTTACATGTGGTTTGATCGCCGACTTCGTAGGAATTATTGCTGCGATTTTTATGGCCTATTTGTTTTTTCATTAATCATTTGACCTATTAGTTAATATCACTATTGATTTTGAGTTGCCTGATTCAATTCTTCCTCTGAAATCCAACCTCCACCTAATGCTTTATATAGAAAAACATATGCATTCAGATACATTTGATAAACTTCGGAGGCAGCCAGCGCTGCGTTAAATTTTGATCTCTCAGAATCCAATACTTCCAAATAACTTGTAACTCCGCCATCGTATCGTTCTTGAGAAAGCATAGCAGCATTTTCTGCAGCAGCTATTTGTCTTTGTCTTGCAATGGATTCTCTTTCCAGGGTATTAATTTCAATCAAAGCATCTTCTACTTCCCTAAAAGCCTGAAGAATGGTTTGTACGTAATAAAGGCTGTCCTGGTACATACGCTGACGTTCAATCTCTACTCTTCGTTTGTTCTTCCCAAATTGAAATATCGGACCAACAATTCCTGCACCCATTGACCAAACCAATGCATCACCTGTTACCAGTGTACTTAAATCGCTACTCGCTGCACCAAGCATCCCTGTTAAGTTGATGGATGGAAATCGCATGGCAACAGCTACACCAATTCGTGCATTTTGAGCTATTAGCATTTGCTCTGCCTGGTTAATGTCAGGTCTTCTGGCCAAAACCGTTGAAGGAATTCCTGAAGGGATTTCGGGAGGGATCAATTCATCATTTAAGGCATGGGCTCTTTCAATTTTACCCGGATTATTTCCCAGGAGAATACTTAATGCGTTTTCCGTTTGTGCAACAAGTCTTTCATAAAAAGGAACAGCAGCAGCAGCTATGGCTTCCTGAATTTGAGACTGGTTCAGGTCAATTTCTGCAACGATACCTTTATCGAATCGTTCTTCAATTATCCGAAGTGATTCTTTTCTCGATTCCAGTGTTTTTTTTGAAATTTCAAGCCTGGCATCAAAATCGAGCAATAAGAAATAGGTGCTGGCAACGGATGAAATTAAACCGATTTGTACCGCGCGATGGCCGAAATCGGAAGCCAGTAGTTCGCCGCGTGCCGCTTCGGTAACACGACGGTATTTTCCCCAGAAATCCAGTTCCCAGGCCAATGTAGCCGCTCCTGAAAAATCGTTAAACGGTCCTTGCACTCCACTACCCGGTACATTGGTTTGCATCCTTGCTCCGGATCCGTCATAACCTAACGATGGCCATTGGTCAGCTTTATTATAACCAACTACGGCACGGGCTTCTTCAATGCGGGAAGCTGCAATCATAACATCAGGATTGTATTTTAAAGCAGTGTCGATAAGCGCCTTCAATTCTTCATTTTGAAAAAGTTCCCACCATTTCATATTGATGATGGTGTCTTCCTGTGTAGAAATACTGTCGAACCTGAATGAAGTTGGAGAAGTTACAACAGGCCGCCGGTAATTGGGACCAACTTTACAGCTAGAAATAACCAGGATAATAAATATGCTTAAGATTATGTTATGTTTCATCTGTATGTATTTTCTGTTTAAATTGGAATGATGGATAAATTGACATTCATTAAGCAAAAGAATCCTGCCAATATTCATTATTCTTTTTATTTTGTAAAGACTCAATTAGTTTTAATAGTTGATTTTCAACTTTAAAATGAAGTTTATCTAACTCTTCAAAATCGCTTTCAGAAATCTGATTTGCCTGAAAAAAACTGTAATATGAGGAATGAAATTCCCCACAAGAAGCAAGGCCAATGTTTAAAAAATTTAAATACGCTTTAATACTTCTTCTGCAATAACCTTCAGCAATATTTCTGGAAATACTATGGCATGAATCAATCGCATTTGAAACTGTTTTCTTTAATTCAAATGGAAAATCTTTAAGAATTTTGCACGCTAACACATAAAGTGAAATAGAGTCTTGCCAAACTCTTAACTTTTTGTAACCCCTGTTTATATTTCTTCTATCTTCCAACTCTTATTAGTTTATTTAGTGTAATTATCAAAATGTACATTATTCCAACCTTCAACTATCCACCATTCCATCATTCCATCATTCCACTATTCCATCCTTCCACCATTCCACCATTCCATCATTCCTCAACTTTCTCCAAAGCCAACTCCCTCTCCCTCTTTTTCTCATACCCAAACAACTTCCCTATAGCCACAAAGAGCATTGGATATAAAAATACCCCAAGCAAAGTGGCCAGCGCCATACCTCCCAGCAACGCCATTCCCATTACTTTTCTTGCTTCTGCACCAGAACCTGAGGCAATGACAAGTGGGAATACACCGAGAATAAAAGAAAAAGCAGTCATCAGGATTGGCCTGAATCTTGATTTGGCAGCGACTATAGCTGCATCGAACAAGCTGAGACCTTTTTTAAACTCGTCATTGGCAAATTCTACAATCAGGATAGCATTTTTTGCGGCCATACCAATCAACATCACAAAAGATACCTGCGCAAATATATTATTCTCGAAAGTGGGACTGAATAACCTCGCCGCCCATAAAGCAAATAAAGCTCCGAATATAGCAAAGGGTGTTCCCAGTAGAATACTTAAGGGCAACGACCAGCTCTCATATTGAGCTGAAAGAATCAGGAAAACAAAAAGCAATGAAAATGTAAGGATTACGCCCAATGAACCTGAAGCCTTATTTTCCTGGAATGACATTGCATTCCAGCTATAACTCATATCATGAGGAAGCACCTCTAAGGCTACTTCCTTTAATGCATTTCTGGCTTCTGTTGAAGTGTACCCTTCTGCCGGCCCCCCGGTAACTTCAACTGCTCGATATAAGTTGAAACGTGTGGTGTAATCTGGCCCCGAAATAGGTTTAACAGTTGCTATAGTAGAAAGAGGAACCATATTCCCATCATTATTTTTGATAAAGAAATTGTTTAATTGTGATTCATCTACACGGTACTCCGGTTCAGCCTGGATATAGGTTTTATACAATCTTCCAAAACGGGTAAAATCATTCACATAAGCACCACCCATAAAAACGCCAACAGTGCTGTACAGATCATTTAAGCGAATGCCCAGTTTAAGTGCTTTTTCCTTGTCGATGTCCATATAGCGCTGTGGTACTGTAGCCTGGAAAGTTGTAAATGCAGCACCGATTTCAGGCCTTGCATTAGCCGCCTTAATAAACTTCATTGTATTACCTGCAAGGTATTCGGGATCATTTCCACCCTTATCCTGTAACATGATACTAAAACCGGAGCCATTTCCCAGTCCCGGTATGGCAGGAGGGCCAAAAGCAAATACTTGCGCTCCTTTAATGTTCATAGCAAGCTTACGATTGACTTGTGTAATAATTTCTGCAGCCGTTAAATCTCTATCTCCCCAATCTTTTAATGAAACAAACAAAGCAGCGGTATTGGATGTCATAGCCCCTGACAGCATATTGTAACCGGTGGCAGTGGTTACAAATTCTATCTCATCAAACTCCATCAAGATATCCTCTATTTCCTTTGTAATAACATCAGATCGTTGGAGAGAAGCTGCATTCGGTAATTGAACGTTTACAAAGAAATAGCCCATGTCTTCTTCAGGGATGAAACCTGCGGGTACCAACTTACCGAATATGCCTGCACCTATGGTCATAATAATAATAAAAACTACTCCCCGCTTCATTTTTCGTGATATAATATTGGTCAAACTCATGTATGAGTCTGTGGTTTTATCCATCCCTTTATTAAATTTTTTGAAGAACCAACCGAGAGGGCCGCCATAGGGTTTAGGTTCTTTTAATAATATGGAACAAAGGGCAGGACTGAGTGTTAAAGCGTTTACTGATGAAACGATAACTGATACCACAATCGTTATGGCAAATTGCTGATAAAGTAAGCCTGTAATACCTGCCATTCCTGCAACGGGGATAAATACAGCAATCAATACCAGTGTGGTGGCTATAACTGGAGCAGTTACCTTTCGCATAGCATCTAAAGTTGCTTCCTTGGCTTTCATGCCTTTGGCTATGTTAACCTGTACGGCTTCCACAACCACAATGGCATCATCCACTACAATTCCA
The DNA here is from genome assembly GCA_030596605.1 of Bacteroidales bacterium. Classification (GTDB taxonomy): domain Bacteria; phylum Bacteroidota; class Bacteroidia; order Bacteroidales; family JAADJA01; genus JAADJA01. The sequence goes on along the minus strand of JAUVJI010000031.1, from coordinate 262 downwards.
ATGGCCAATACCAATCCTAATAGAGATAATACGTTAATCGTAAAACCTAATGCCGGGAAGAACATAAATGCACCTATCAATGATACCGGGATAGCCAGAGTAGGAATTAGTGTAGCCCGCCAGTCCTGAATAAAGATGAACACAACTAAAATTACTAAAATCAAGGCTATGATTAAAGTTACTACAATATCCTTTATGCCTGCAGTGATGGGTGCAGTTGAATCAAGAGAAACATCATATTTTATACTTTCAGGAAAGCTTT
>JAUVJI010000012.1 GCA_030596605.1 Bacteroidales bacterium | reverse complement strand
AAGCCTCTATGAAATATAAACCGCTAAGGACGCGAAAAATCCGCAAAAATTCTATAATTGATCAGTTTTTTAAATTTGCGTAAATTGATTTCGCGTTTCTTTTGCGTTTTTTGCGGTTGATTATAATTTTGAGACAGTCTCTTTTTTTATATTTTTGCCAAAATCCTTTTTTTAAAAATAATATTATGAAACTGAATAACATCATTCTTATCCCAACCGACTTTTCAGAAGTTTGCCACAATGCCATTGATCATGGTGTTAAAATTGTCGAATCCCAGAAAGGCATGAAAGTATGTATTTACCATGTAATCAATAAAGATACACATGCTTATTTTAAAGGAGTTGACAATTTAAATCAGGCTGTGCAAGAAAAACTTCAGGGGCTTATCGATGAATTTCAATTAAAACATAATGTCGAAATGGAATATGCCTATGAAGATGGAAGTATATTTGATTTGATTTATAAGAAAGCAGATGAAATAGGAGCTAATTTTATTATTCTCGGTACACATGGTAAAAAGGGATTTCAATATTTACTGGGTAGTTATGCTTTGAAAGTTTTAAGTAAGGCGGAGGTTCCTACGCTTGTTGTTCAAAACAAAGAATATGTTGGTTATAAAAATGTTCTATTCCCAATCAATGCGTTTACTGAGGCCAGGCAAAAGGTGGGAATTGCTACACGTGTTGCACATAGGTTTAATTCCACAATTCATATCTTTAAAGAAACTGTTAAAGACCCCGCTGAAATGAGCAGGATTGAGATCATCAGTAAACAAATTGTGGATGAGTTTAAAAGAGAGAAAGTTAATTATACCATCCATAATGCTGAAAAATCCGGTGATTCCGCCAAACTTCTTATTGATTTTGCAGCGGCTAATAATATGGATCTGGTAATGATATTAACGGAACCCCAGATAGGAACAACATATTTTAATTTGGGTCCGTGGAATGAAAAGATTATGTTCAATGATGCACAAATTCCGGTCTTTTGTATCAATCCGGTTGAACATAGCCAGGTATATTTCAGTTTATAAAGCAGATTGAAAGATTTTTTAGTTCACGCAAAGCAAATAAAGAAAACGCAAAGATCGCAAATGATTTATATAAATATCAGGCTTTGCGGTCTTTGCGTTTAAAACTTAGCGGTCTTTGCGTGAAACAATATCAGAAATTATTCTAATCCTAATTCTGAAATCACTAAGTCAGTAAGGTTGTGTTCCGGATTTGTCCATACCCAATTCGATTCTGGCATTTTGTCAAATACATAATCGTAATTGTTCTCTTTACTCACTTTTCTGGCAGCTTCTAAAATCTTATCCTGAAGTGGCTTAAGTTTTGATTCCTGCAGTTTTTCAAGCTCTCCATCAGTTCCAAACTTTTCTTCCCTGTAATCTTTAGCCTGTCGTTCTGCTTCAAATATTTCCTCTTGTTTCTGAAGTTTTAGCTCATCAGATAAAATACTCTCATTTTTCACATATTCCTGGTAAAGTTGCTCGACAGCTTTAAATTTCTCTTCCACAGCAGTTTCCCATTCCTTAATCTGTTTTTCGATCTCATCATTTGCTTTTTGATGCTCCGGCATTTTGTCAACGATTTTATCACTTTCGATATAGGCTAACTTTTGAGCAACTCCAACCTGAAAGGCGATTACCAGTATTCCTAAAATGACATTTTTCATAATATTTTTATTTTTTATTTGTGTGAATTATTTAATTAGCATTTGGCAAAAATATACATATATCACGCCAAAGTTAGTATCCTTTGTTAAACGAAAATATAATTAAGAATTTAGGTGAGGGTTAGGGTGAGGAAGCCTGTGTGGACAAATGGTTAAGGTTAGGGTAAAGAAGCCTGTGTGGTACATAGGTGAAGGTAAAGTGTGAAAAAGTTCTAACAAAAAGCATAAACTAAACAGACAACCTCACCTTCTTCTCTTAAACTGGCTCCTAATTCCCGACTTCTGACTTCTGACTTCTAACTTCTGTCTTCTGACTTCTAACTTCTGTCTTCTATCTTCTGTCTTCTACTTTTCAATTAACTCATACGCCATCACCCTGTTATCACTAAAGGTTGGGACGAGAAGCAGATTATTTTCAGGAATATATTCTATATCAGCTGCATTTACTCCTGTGTTTAAAAGAATGATGGGATCATCTTCCGTACTTACCAGTTGTATTTTCCCTGTCCAGTCGGAAATAATATAGTTGCCATTCCCATCTGCTTCCAATCCATCAATTCCACCGGTGTCCAGGATAAGGTGCCAAAGTCTTTTATTTTCTATCCTGATGCTGAATATGCCATCTTTTGTACCTGCAAGAATTTCTCTGTCTTCATAGAATAGTCCATTTGTTCCCATCAAATGCTCATCATCAAACCAAGTCTCAATGATGCCTTTATTGAGCTTGTGAATTTTGCTGGTTGACATATCTGAAATGTATACAGCACCATTAGGATCAATGGTTATATCATTTAAAAATCGAGATCCTTCAACCGTAATTATTTTTGCAATTACAGCTTGTTCAATATCAATTTCAACGATTTGATCAATGTCGGTAACATATAGCTTGTTGTCGTAAATCCCCATTCCTTTTGGTGCATTCAAACCATCAATCCATTTTAAGGTGATGATCTCACCAGTTAGTGATAGGCGAGAAATGAAACCATTTCCATCTTTATCTGTCGGATTGCCGTTAATACACGAAACATACAAAAAGTGATTTTTACTGTCGTAACAAACCGACTCCGATGTTGTCAGTAAATCAGGTGATTCCCATATTTTTTCAAGAACTACTTTAGGTTCACCAGAATTGGTTTGTGCTTTAGTTATGCCTGAAGCAGAGAATAATAAAATGCAAATTGAAAGTAAGTAAGCTGGATATTTCATAATATGATTATTAATAAATTCAGCTTTAAAATTAATAAAAAATAAGCTACCCTATCGGGTAACAGTAAATTAATTAATGGGGTGGAATATGTTTTGAAATTTGGATGAATATCATTTACTCGGAATACACCATTCAATATCTTGATGGGCATCAATTAAAAATGTTTTAGTAAAAACAGTTGGGTCAGATTTTTCAGGATTATTCTCAATGGCAATTGCTTCATATGCGTAACCCTTTTCTAATGGAATACTTTCCTGACTATTACTTTTTAATATTGATTCTGAAACAACTGTTTGGTCCTCATTATCAATATTTTTAATGGTTAGTTCAAATTGTAAATCAGAATTGTTATAAACCACAAGGTTTCCCGGTTCTAAAACAATATCATCTTCGAATGAACAGGATGTAATTGTAATCAAAGAAGAAAACAGAACTATGGATAAAAATATTGTTATTCCTTTTTTTATAAAACTATTCATATTATACAATGATTTAGACGGTTATACATATATACTTCAATTAAGTTTCTAAATTTCCTGTTTAGAAATTGCTGCGAAATAAACAAAATAATAAACAATAATGAGAAATTCTGAACTTAATTATCAATAGAAACAAATTCTACATAACAATTGTTTATGGTGAAGTACAGTTCATAGGTGTTTGTATTTAAAATAAATTCCGGATCCAGATCACAGAATTCCATAAACCTTATGATTTCTTTTTCGTCTTTTAATCCGGTAAGTTTTTTAATCAAATTTGGGTTGTAAATTTTAGCAGCTTCTACAATTTTATGGTCAGCTTTTACAAGGGTTTGATATTTTCGTTGCAATTTTGCATGACGGCTAAAGGCTTCATATAGTTTTGTGAACGGACCTTTTATTACAAAGCCCTCCGATGTCAAAGGATATATTTCAGCTAACTCCAGATGTAAATCTATTTCGTGAGTTGGTTCCAGTGATAATATCAGAATTTCTTTCTTTAATTCTTTTGCAGTAGCCGGATATGGGTAAATAACTGTTTCAACAAGATCAACCGTATCTGTTTGAAGTATAAAATTCTTCAGGTATTTGGACTTGTGAATTTTTGGAACTATGTACTTTATTTTTCTATATCCGATTGAAGTAATCCATATCGTATCATTGTGATAACAATGTAATGAAAAATATCCCTCCTTATTAGAAATGGTTCCGGTTTCATTTGTGTGGTTTATTATATGTGCATTCGATAAGCTTTCACCTGATTCATTTATAAGGGTGCCATACAACTTAACTAAATTATCAGATTGCCCTTTAATTGTAAAGTGAATTGTTAAAAGAAAAAGTATTGACAATATAGTTTTATCCACCATTTTTTATTTAACGAACAAAAATATTATTTAGCATAATATCAAATTGTTAATATTCGTTAATTGTTGTTAAGTATAAAATGTTGATATTTGCATATTAACTGTTAGGAATGCAGATAGCGGATCAATGAATAAATTGAACTATTAATATTTTTCATTGTTTAGTATTGAAATCTTGATCTCTTTTTCATTTATGTTTAATTTTACAAACAATTATCAAATGTTAAATCTCGTTTTTACAGAATGACATATATTAATTCGATAATAACAGGTACCGGAAGTTATATACCAACAGAAGTTGTGAAGAACCCGGATTTTGCCCGGAATAAATTTTATGATTTAAATAATATAGCATTTGATATTTCACATGATGAGATTTCGGAAAAATTCCAGGCCATTACCGGTATTTCGGAAAGACGATATGTTACGGATGATCTTCATGCATCCGATATCGCAGCAATAGCCGGCAGGAATGCCATTGAAGATGCAAAAATTGATCAGGAAGATCTGGACCAGATCATTGTTGCACATGATTTTGGGGATGTTGTAAAAGATACGAATCAGACAGATATGGTTCCAAGCCTTGCTGCACGGGTGAAACATATTTTGGGTATCAAAAATCCTAAATGTGTTGCATACGATATTATTTTTGGCTGCCCCGGATGGATACAGGGAATCATACATGCTGATTCTTTTTTTAAGAACGGGATAGCTAAAAAATGCCTTGTTATTGGTACGGAAACACTATCACGAGTTGTCGATTTCCATGACAGGGATACTATGATCTATTCTGATGGCGCAGGCGCTACAGTTATTGAAGCTTTTGATGAAGATGAAAAAAGGGGGGTGCTATCCTTTTCAGCCGAATCATATACCAAAAATGAGGCATACTACCTGTACCTTGGAAAATCCAATATTGTCGGGTCGAACCCGAAAATCAGATATATCAAGATGCATGGGCGAAAAATTTACGAATTTTCATTAAAGTATGTACCCGGTGTTATTAAGGATTGCCTTACAAAAGCAAATCTAAATATAACAGACGTAAAAAAGATACTTATTCACCAGGCCAACGAAAAAATGGATCAGGAGATAGTGAATCGGTTATTCCGCCTATATAATATTCGCGAAGTACCCAAAGACATAATGCCCATGAGTATTCAGAAACTTGGTAACAACTCTGTGGGTACGGTTCCCACCCTGCTCGATCTTGTTAGAAGAGAAGGATTTATGGGGCATGTACTGTTAAAAGATGATATCATCGTTCTTGCTTCAGTAGGAGCCGGGATGAACATCAATGCTATTGCTTATAAATGCAAATAGAATAGTTCAAATTCATTTCGTTCATTGACATTTTGATAAGAAAAAGGGATAAATGATATTCAACCCCCCGCATTTAAAACAAATGCAATCGTTGTGGTTTGATAAGAAAAAGGGATAAATGATATTATTTCAATAAAAGGTGATCCAGCCAGTATGGTTGTGGTTTGATAAGAAAAAGGGATAAATGATATTCGATTCCCATAATACTATCCAACCCATAAGTTGTGGTTTGATAAGAAAAAGGGATAAATGATATTAACTCCCGATTCATGGACAAATACCATTTTGTTGTGGTTTGATAAGAAAAAGGGATAAATGATATTGGGTGGTAAACCGTCTTGTGATATCATCCTGTTGTGGTTTGATAAGAAAAAGGGATAAATGATATTCGCATATACCTGTTAAGTAAGATTCATGCGTTGTGGTTTGATAAGAAAAAGGGATAAATGATATTGAAGAGCAATGGATCATTGAGCCACTTGAGTTGTGGTTTGATAAGAAAAAGGGATAAATGATATTCGCCGAAATTTTTTACGCCGCTACAGACTAGTTGTGGTTTGATAAGAAAAAGGGATAAATGATATTGGAAAAACATTCGATGTGAATAAAGCTGTGTTGTGGTTTGATAAGAAAAAGGGATAAATGATATTTACCAACAGTAACATCACCATCGATATTTAGTTGTGGTTTGATAAGAAAAAGGGATAAATGATATTAAATTATGGTTATATATGGGATTACGGTACGTTGTGGTTTGATAAGAAAAAGGGATAAATGATATTAGTTGGCGCTGTACCTTCTGATATACATTGAATTGACTGAAAATATCATTTAGAAAAATGACCGTAGCGACACGCCGGGGCGTGTCGCTACACCATTTTTTATTTCCTGTTTAAAATAATTCTAATTGTTTCGGGGCTTCCGGAAGGGGGTTGGATTTGATGCCCCAGTAATTGTAAATATTTCCGTATTGTTTATCGGTTACCGACAGGATGCTCACCTGCCCGGCTTCTTCAAGGAAACTTTTTACCCGCCTTATATGTACTTCGCCGCTTTCGCGGCTGGCACAGTGACGTATATAAACCGAATATTGCATCATTGAGTATCCGTCCTTTAACAGGTTTTTCCTGAATCGGGCTGCTGCCTTCCGCTCCTTTTTGGTATTGGTCGGCATATCGAAAAATACAAAGAGCCACATGATATGATATGCGTTTAGACGATGGTGGGACATTGGGGTTAATTGGTTAAACTTGTTGAATCGGTTAAAACGGCTGAATTGGTTAAAACAGTAAAAATGGTGTTGTGTGTTTTCATGGTGATTATCTTAAAGTTGGATATGTGATTTTTTTCTGTTTTCCTGCATAACATTTGGCAAGCGAGGATGTGGTAAGAGATAGGCCTACCATTAAGGGGCGTTTTATTTTTCCGAAATCAGTATCACATGATAATATATTCAATAGTTCAGCTTTCCTCTCTTTTGTAAGGTTATGATATTCGGCTGAGGCTTTCATTTGCTTTTGCACAATTTCATCCACATATGGCCTGTATGGTTCCATAATGTCGTCGGCAAGGCAATAGGCATTGTATTTATTATGATGGTGAATACCCAGTGTAGGCAGTAAACCCGACCCGGCTAACGCCCTGGCAACTGCCGCTCTCAAAATGGCATAGCCATAGTTTAAAGATGGATTTGGTGGCATACCGAAACGTTCACGTTTAAACTTCTTCAATCCAAAAACATGTTGCCAGTAAATTCTTGATGCCTGGGCCTCAATATTGGATGTATCCCCGCTTTTTACCCTTGATGCTAATGTGTCCATCAGTTTGTTTTCAACACCTGACTTTTGAAGCAAGGCTGCCTGGTTTTTTATTTTGGCTTCTATGGTTTGTTTCCACAGGTTTTTCTTTAAAGGTTCGCTTGATTCAACCTGATGGCGGAATAATTCTGTCTGTACTGAATTTGTGTCCAGGTGAAACAATAAAGAAGATGGATGATGTTTCTGGTCGCAAAATACCACAGCCGTATTGTTTTCGGCCAGTTTTTGCATAACCGACTGGGTAAAGGTAATATGCGGATGGTCAAATATTACAAATCCGGTATCCTCAACGGATACCTGCTTTACTTCACCAGAATTTTTGTCTGAAACAATTAGTTGTTCGTTTTTAGTGCTCAGGTGGTATGGGTTAGAGAAAAACAGGGTACGTTTTAACATGGTTATATGAATTTGTTATGTTATATATGGCGATGTTTATAGTAGCGTCATGCCGTGGCATGTCGCTACATTTCATTGTTATCACATGATCACATCAAAATTTTATCCGAATTATTTTTATCCCTTTCCCAATTTTTGGGATTATTCACAATATATCTTTTAATCCTGAATAATTCATCTTTATCTCTTACAATCCGGTCATAAAAACGAGGTTGCCATTGAAATCCGATCTCATTATTTTTGGCATATTTTGTAACATCTCCTTTGTAATGATTAATAATGGAAGGGATTGAATTTTTGACTAATCCGCCAAATTTGTTTTTATTTGATGAATTGATTATTGGTTTCATCACAGTAGCGTCATGCCGCGGCATGACGCTACATACCGTGTTGCTAATTGAATAGTTCCGGAAATAAAAATTTCCATTTTCATCAGTAATCAAAATCAATCCATGAACATGATTCGGCATAATAACATAATCATCAATAATTGTATTAGGATATCTTTTAATAATTTCAGCAAAGTATTTATACGCTATTCGGCCAATTTCAGAAAATTTCATTTTATTATTCTCGATATCTCCAAAATAATATTCACCGTCTTTTGTACGAATAGTAACAAAATATGCACATGGAGATGAATAATCCCAGTTTTTCAACCGTGTTGTGTTTTGTCTGTATTTGTTTTTATAATAGTTCATTTTATTGACAATTGTTTTACAGCGTATCGGATTTACGTAACGACACGCCGTGGCGTGTCGTTACTATCTGGTGTGTCGCGTTTTATGTAGCGACATGCCGCGGCATGTCGCTACTACTATTCGGCATGTCGCACTATAATCAAATGTGCCGTAACCATATATGTGTCTGCAACAATGGATCCTCATAATATTAATATTGGCAAACAGGTCTTTGCGATAAAAAATTTTACATTGCATTTTATATTTTCATGATTTTACCGGTTGGAGAAATTTTAACTTTAATAGGATTAAAGTTTTGCCAACCTTTTTTGCCTTTGCCTAAACTACTTAAAATGTAATAATATGGCTCATATTCTCGATTCTGTGTTGATTCTAAATGATGTCTGAATTCATAATATTTAGAAGAAATTGCCTCAACCTTATACAAATGTTGACTTAAATAAGAAAAATTGTTTTTATTATTATCAAAATCATTATTTGTTAATCCTAGTAAAAACATATCATTTTGCTCAAGTGTTTCAATAATTTCAACAGGTTCGGGTTTTTCTTTTTCAGGAGGGGGCAATTGATAAAGAGGTTGTTTCTGTAATTTTCTTTTTACAGCCTCCCAAAATGTGACTATATGTTCTTGTAAATCACCGTTTGAATCTTTATATATTACAACATGATGGTTGTTACGTGGATTAACAAACTGATTTACTGATTTTAGTTTTGCAGCATTACTTATATTTTCTCTAATCCTGACTTTTTTTATCGGAACCCTTTCTCCTCTTTTATTCGGAAGAGTGTAAAGCATCTTGATATTATTTTGTAATATTTCGATATCTCCTTTTATGCTTTGTTCTTCATAATCATTATTTGCAGATTTTAGACTTTTTTGCAGATTTTCAATTTTTTTGTTGATTTCTTTCTCCTCAATTTTTGCTTTATGTACAATTTCTCTAATTTTATCATCAACAATCTTATTAATTTGTTTCTCTGTTTTAAGACTTTCTAATGATTTTCTGATATGATAAGCTTCATCTTTAGCAGGAGGAGTCCGTTTGCCAAAAACAAACTCTTTATGTAGAGAGCCTCTGGCAGCATAGCCTTTGCTTTTATATTTTTTCCCATTTTTATAAATTATTTTAGAGATCTCGGTTAAAACCGGATTATTCTTTTTGTGCGAAATCAAAATGTTTTCAGCAGTATATTGAACATCATTAAAAAACCCTTCCCAAGGTACATCAAACACAGGTTTATTGTGGGGATTCCCTCTTTTCTTTTCGTCTTTGTTTGCATTATATGTGCTTAGTTTTTGCAAATAGCTTTGCTCGGTTAAAGCAATGGTAATGGCATCAATAGCATGGTGCCGGTGGTCTTCCCTATTCTTTTTGGGATCAAATTTTATTTCACCGGTGTATTTATCTACCCAGATATTACCTTCAATTAAAGTTTGCTCATCCAAAATTTCAGGTTCTTTATTCTTCAAAGGGTAAAATGTTTGAGGTTTTTCTAAGATCTCAAATTCTGCCCAATATTTTCCAGAATTGTTTTCAGCAATAAAGGTGTGTTCATAGTCTATTTCTGATGAAAAGGCGCCTTTGTTATTTATAGTGCCATAGATGATAATATTTTGTTCCGTTAATTCAGGCCGTTTATTCATTGTAGGAATAAATTTGGATTTTCCGAAATCAATATCTAATAAAATCCAGTATTTTCCGTCATCAACATTTGTTTTACATTCATAAATATAGGAATTAAATATTCCTGATTTAACATTGCCATAAAGTAAAATCTGATTTGTTTTCTTTTTTGGTTTTTTATCTTTTACAGGAATCTCGAATTTTTTCGAAAGAACTTCAAATTTTGCCCAGTACTTACCATTTTCTAAATTTGTTTTTACTTTCTTTCCTATTGTATCATTAATAAAATTTGATTTTTCAATACTACCCCTTAAAACTATTTCATTCTCTGTTGATACAGGTTTATCTGTAAAAACTTTTATTAGTTTTTGTGGTTTATCAGATAATTTAATCGTAGCCCAATATTCTCCATCTGCCATATCGGAAGTTTCAATTTTTAATTTGAAATATTTTGATGTAAAAATGTTTTCAGAAATTTTTCCTGATATTGTTGTTTCATTTCTAGAAATAGCAGGTTTTTCGTTGTAAACCGGATGAATGCTATTTACCGTTTTATTTTTGCCCAAAACAACCCAATGTGGTTTTGGATTATCTTCATCTACAATTATGCCTGGGGTATCAATAATTTTTACAGGTTGTAAAACGTTATTCAGCCCCCATAAATGCCGTAATTCAGAAGTTAAGCTTCCGGGCATAATTCTTACATTGTCTTTATCACAAATTTGAGATAGAATCTCTTTTGCTTTTTTGCTTATGTAGCGTGTGTCATTTAATTGTCTCTGAATAAATTCACTTTTATCCCAGTCCTTTTTTCTCGATGTAAATCGTTTGGCTTTAGCATAAGGTAATAATCGAAAAGTTCTTTGTTCAATTTCATCCCAACTTTTAGCTCGCCACAATTGTGTGTCATTATTTTCCCAATAAAACTGAAATGGTGTTTTGTTGCCTTTTAAACCATTGAATTTAGCATCGCATAATGTTTTATTTGCAAAGCTATCGTCTAATGAAATACTTCTCGGGATAATATGTTCTATTTGTACCTTATTTTCACTTCCCAATAAATCTTTTATAGAAATGGTTATGCCTGTGTATGGACAAACTACTTCTCCGTTTTTATCTTCTATTTCTTTAAATAGTAAATATTTTTGAATATTATCACGCGAATGACGTAAGCCATATTCATTTAATCTTTGCCTCGCCATATCATTTTTATCTCGGTTGTCACTTATTCTATTAGAGATTTCCTGCCTTTGGTTCTTGCTTGATCTTAAATTTCTACCGAGTTCAACTTTTATCTGGTCAAATCTAAAATCAGAATTTTCTTTTTTGTATTTGTCAATCAGAGTATTTACTAACCTGCGTAATTCGTTTAATCCTTGCTGAACAATAGGGTTTCTTAAATTGTCTATTTCAGGTAATTTATCTATTAATTCTTTTTCTTCTGTTCCCTGGCTATGATGATATAATCGTTTAAAACTTTTATCATCCTTTTCGAATCCATAAAAATTTGATAAATAAGTTTTTATTTTTTCAATTACTTCACCTTCTTTATTTTCTTTTTGTTTTACAATAGAAATTATATCATCTTCAATAATTTTATGATCATTTTTGAAATTATCCCACCTGTCAACACTTTGTCCATCAATTACCGTTCTAAATGCATTCCTTACACCTCCTAATATCACAGCATCGCTGTAGTAATATCTTTTTATTAGAAAAGGTGTAATATTTCGTATGGCTTTAAGTGAAACATTTGCATATCCATCTTTTAATTTAATTTTTTCAATTTTAGTAATATCAATTTCTTTATTGTAATTTTTTTCAATTTTTTTGATAAGTTTATCATTGTCCTCATAAAAATAAAAGCAGTGCCATATTTCATTTTTATTCTTTCCCCAACTATCTAAAAACAGAGGTTTCAGTTTTGCATGGGTGTAATTTCCTATAACATCGAATTTGTTCTCATAATTAAAAGTTTCGTGGCTTAAACCTAACTCATCTGGTATTAATTTGAATTTAAAACTTGCGTCCTTTGTATTAATTAAATTTATAACTGCATTTCTTTGTGTATCATCTAATTTTTGTTTATTTCCATATTCGATGTTGTTAATAAATTGCCAAGCTCTGAATTCTTCATATTCGGGATGAGATAGAGGAGCAGGGGTTGGTCCGACTTCTATCATCATATTTTTTTCGTAACTGAAAAGTTTTCTACCCTCTAATGAACATTTACTAAGTAATCCTTTTTGTGACCGTAAAGGTCTTTGATAGAAAATTAAACTGTTTTGGCTTTTGTGTTTTAATTCTCCGTTTTCATAAGTTATTTTACCACCAAAATATTCCTTAAGCGGCATTTCATAAGTAGTTGTAATTATATTATTTTCAACCTTAACATTTTTTTCTCCATATTTTGAGATCAGATATTTAATTTTATGTTTATTTCTTTTGCTTTCTATTGAACCTTTTAATTGTTGTGTATTTTCTATTTTTTTAACCTGATTTGAAAGTCCTAATTGATCTGCTTGTTTCCCCCAAATTTTATCAAATTCAGAAATATACATATCACGTAAAGTATATCTTGACCTTATTCTCAACTCATTTCCGTTTTCATCTATAATATTTATAAAAGGTTTATTTTCTTCTGGATATATTGTATTTAGAAACGAACCTAATGTTGAATTCTTTATTTGTTCTTTTGTTTTATCAATTCCTTCAATATTATCCTTTCCTTTAAATATTTTTCCATCATCTTTACCTTTTCTGGAGCTTAAAAATCCCCGTCTCTGAATTAGATGATAAAATATTCTGCCAAGGTCCATTAAGCTTATGTCCTCATTTAATGCCTTACTTCTTAATACATAAGGATTAAGTTTTAACCACTCTGTAAATTCATTGGAGGAGGGAAATATACAACCTGCTTTTCCTTTTTTAGCATCATAATGCTTCCACTGAAGTAACTCTTCTTTAGTTAATGGACACATTTTCTGTTCTATCAATTTTTCAAGCAATTTAATGCGCCGGATTCGGGTTCTGAAATTTTGTCGCCTACTTTGTCTAGCTTCTCTTCTTGTAGCATTTTTTGATTGTTCTTTATCGCCTGTCCCTAATGTTTTTGGTTCAATACCTTCAGGAAAAATTCTCACGCCCGCTTCGAGTATTTGTTTTTTGTCGTCATCAACAATTGCCCACCCAATAGAATTAGTACCAAGGTCGAGTCCTAAAATTTTTGTCAAGATCAATGTATTTTGGTCAAAAAAAGTTTAATAAAATATCTTCAAATATAAAGAAATTTTATATATTTGTTGGCAAGATTAAAAATTCCTTTTTTAAATCTTATCACAATAAGGCTATATGCCGTAGTTCGAAAAGAACTTTAGCCCTGCTTCGGTAGGGCTTTTTTAATTGTAGGAGGGAACTCTGTTTGGATGATTTTGGATAAAATTTACAAGATTGTAAATTGCTTTATTAATTGGAGATGGTTAGGAAACAATTTTGAAAGTTTTTCAAAACTACCCAATTCAAAATCATCAAAGTCAAATCCCGGAGAAACCGTACAGCCGGTCAGGGCATAAGATTTAGTTGAATATACTTTGGCCGCAAACCAGCAACCTTTGGGAATAGTAAATTGCAGGAATTCATTATTTTCCGGATTCTGTCCTAATAAAACTTTTTTAAGGTTTCCATTGGGCAAGATGATAAAAATTGAAATTGGCGAGCCTTTATAAAAGTGCCAAATCTCATCTGATTTTAAGCGGTGAAACGCAGAGAATTCGTGACTTTGAAGAAGGAAATAAATAGATGTGGAGAAGGATCGAAAACTTGTATACCTGCCTGGTAGGCTTTTTTTATTTATAAACTCTTTTGCTCTGTAAACTTCTTTGAAGTAACCTCCTTCAGGATGCCTGGTCAGATTTAGTTTGTCTATCCAATATTCAGCTGACCGATCCATTTCAGGTCAGGTTGTTTTGCAATAGAATTGACTCCATTTGTTTTTGCAATACGACAGTTTTATCCCTGGCTTTTTCGGCGAAGTCAATACCATCTGAGGCATAAATAATCCCCCTGGAAGAATTTACAATTAATCCGCAATGTCGGTTAATTCCATACTTGGCTACCTCCTCCAGGCTTCCACCCTGAGCGCCTACTCCGGGAACCAATAAAAAATGATCAGGAATGATCTTTCGTATATCAGCCAGCATTTCTGCCTGAGTTGCTCCCACCACAAACATTATATTTTCTGCAGATCCCCAATCCTGTGATTTTTTTAGCACATCTTCAAAAAGTTTGTTTGATGAAGTTTTGCTTTCTGTAAACTGAAAATCAAAAGCTCCCTTATTGGAAGTTAATGCCAGAATAATAGCCCATTTGTTTTTATATTCAAGAAAAGGACTAACCGAATCAATTCCCATGTATGGGGCGACAGTTATAGCATCAAAATCAAGTTTTTCAAGGAAAGCTTTTGCATACATTTTTGAAGTGTTTCCTATATCACCTCTTTTGGCATCGGCAATGGTAAACACATCAAATTTCTTTAAATATTCAATCGTTTTTTCAAGTGATATCCAACCACCGGTACCAAGGCTTTCGTAAAAAGCAATGTTTGGTTTGTAGGCAAGGGTAAATTCGTGTGTATGATCAATAATATTTTTATTGAATTCAAAAACAGGATCTTCCAGTTCTTTGAGATGAGGAGGTATTTTGTTGATATCGGTATCAAGGCCAATACATAAAAAGGATTTCTTTTTTTTGATGATCTGAAGAAGTTCTTGCTTGGTCATAAAACGAAATTTTACCGGCTGATTTCTTCTTTGAGCCTTTCTGCATTTTCGGCTAATTGAAGCTGGTCAATTAACTCCTGGATATTCCCGTCAATAGTTGACTGAAGGTTATACATAGTAAGGTTGATCCGATGGTCGGTTACACGGCCTTGTGGCCAATTGTAAGTTCTGATCTTAGCAGACCTGTCACCTGTTGAAACCATGGTTTTACGCTTGGATGAAACCTCATCCAGGTATTTTTGATATTCCAGTTCATATATCCGTGTCCTAAGAACCGACATGGCTTTATCATAGTTTTTAAGCTGGGATTTTTGATCCTGGCAGGTTGCTACAATTCCTGTTGGAATATGCGTTAACCTGACAGCAGAATAAGTAGTGTTTACGGATTGTCCTCCAGGCCCTGATGAGCAATAAAGGTCTTTTCTGATATCGGCCTGACTGATTTCTACATCAAATTCGTCAGCTTCAGGCAATACAACCACAGAGGCAGCTGATGTGTGCACCCTTCCCTGTGTTTCTGTTTTAGGAACCCGTTGAACACGGTGTACTCCCGATTCATATTTCATCTGGCCATAAACACCATTTCCTTTCACTTCGAAAATGATTTCTTTAAATCCGCCTGCCGTTCCTTCTGTCTCATCAACCAATTCCATTTTCCAGCCTTTATTTTCGCAATACTTAACATACATCCTGTATAAATCGCCGGCGAAAATGCTGGCTTCATCACCCCCTGTACCTGCCCTTATCTCGATGATCGAATTTTTATTATCTTGAGGATCGGCGGGTATGATCATAATTCGGATGTCTTCTTCCAAAGTCTCTTTTTTCCCGATCAGTTCTGTCAATTCAAGCTTTGCCATTTCCCTGAACTCATCATCTTTTTCAGTTTTTAATATTTCTTTTGTGGAATTAATATTATCGAGAACATTTTTATATTCTAAGTAAGAACTGACCACCTGCTGCAGCTCTTTGTAGTCTTTATTCAGCTTAATGAATTTTTTCATATCAGACATCACATCAGGCTCATTCATCTGCTCTTCAATTTCCTTATATCTTTGATATATAGCCTCTAATTTCTCTAACATGGTACCATTTTTAATTGGGTGCAAAAGTACAATAAATTGTTGTTAACAAAATAGTTTATAATTCGTATAGTCTTCTAACACCTAAACATAATAATTGTTAAATTTGGTAAATTTTAAACTAAAAAATTTAATTTTGTACTTATCATATCCGCCAGAAATATTTTAAAAATGAAAAAATTGTATTTGACCTTTATATTATTCTTTGTTCTAATATTTTTCAATATAAACAATTCAAATGCTCAACTGAGTCAAGACGGTATTCCGGTAAGTTTTATCAATGATAATCTTTCGGAACATTTCGGGGAAATAATAATTCCTTCTCCAGATATGAATAAACTTATGGAGGAAGATATGGAAAATGATGAATTTTCGTATCTACGCCGCTTTGCCAAATTAATCCCGGTAAAGATCAATCCGGATAATTCAGGCACCTGGGAAAAACTCAATGATGGAAGTCTTGTTTGGAGACTTAAATTAAGATCGGAAGGAGCCTTGGCAATTAGTTTGTATTTTGATGATTTTTACCTTCCTAATGGTGCTGAATTGTTTTTGTATGATGATGGTAGAAATCAAGTGAAAGGAGCCTATACTTTTCAAAATAGCCAAAAGAGCCGATTATTTGCTACGGAACTGATGCTTGGAGATGCCATTATTTTAGAGCTTAATTTGCCAGATAATTTATCAGAAAAACCATCTTTTCAAATTTCGGATTTTGGATATGCTTACAGGGATGTTCCTCAATATGGTTCTGCAAAGGGATTCGGCAGTTCAGACTTTTGTGAAATAAATCCAACCTGCCCTGAAGGAGCAAACTGGCAAGATGAAAAAAAGGGTGTTGTAAGGATACAGATAAGGGTTTCCGGTTCAGGATTTTGGTGTACAGGGTCGCTCGTAAATAACGTTAAACAGGATTTAACTCCGTATATATTAACCGCCGATCATTGTGCATTTCATTTTAATCAATATGCTGACGAGGATGACCTGAACCAATGGATTTTCTATTTTGACTATGAGTCGGAAACATGTGAAGATCCACTGGTAGAGCCGGAATTAAAATCCCTTGTTGGAGCCTCAAGAATTGCCCAGGGTGGCGACAGGGGATCTACAGGATCAGATTTTTATCTCGTTTTGTTGAATAACAACACAATTCCAGCGGCCTATGATCCCTATTTTAATGGATGGGACATAACAGGTGCTATAAGTTCAAGTGGAGTTACAATTCATCATCCCGAAGGGGATATAAAAAAGATTTCAACATATACCACACCGATTGAAACTTATGATTTTCTTAATGGTGGAAATTATGCACATTGGAAAGTATTTTGGACAGAGACAATAACCAACTGGGGTGTAACCGAACCCGGCTCTTCAGGCTCACCTTTATTTGACCCAGAGGGAAGGATCATCGGAACTTTAACCGGTGGATACGCTGCGTGCGAATCTTTTGGTAATCTGGGTCCGGAGAAACCGGATTTTTATGGTAAATTCTCATACCATTGGCAATCAAATGGAAATGCTGATACAATTCAGTTAAAACCCTGGCTCGATCCGGATAATTCCGGAGTTACAGTTTTAGATGGGACAACGGTTGGTATATCCACCAATAAAATAAATGAAGAAAAATTTGTTAATATTTATCCTAATCCGGCAGAAAAATTTGTTTATTTAAATTTTATTAACTTTGAACCTGAAGAAATTCAGGTATTGCTGTTTGATATTATAGGTAAACCAATTAAAGAATTTAATTTTTATGCATCATCAGAGGATAAGGTGATTGATATATCTGATATTCCGTCGGGGATTTATTTTATAAGGATAGATAATCACCAGGGATTGATAACGAAAAGAGTAATTAAAAAATAATGCAAAGTATAGCAGAACCTGAATTAATCCCGGATTTAGGGATGGAATTGAATTTGGGGATATTGTTTTAACAAAAAAAACCAAACAAATGGTACGACCAGAAACAATATTTGTTGTAGAGGACGATATGTTATATCTTAACCTGATAAACAAGGAATTGGAAAAAATGGGTTATCAGAATATAAGATCTTATTCTACAGGAAAAGAAGCCATGCATAACCTTGACAAGAAACCGGATGTTGCACTTCTTGACTATTTCCTTGAAAAAGATTTTACGGGAATGGATATTTTAAAGAAACTAAAAAGTCGCTTTCCCGATACACAAGTTATATTTTTAACTGGGTCTGACGATGTGAACATTGCCGTTGATACAATGAGGAATGGGGCATATGATTATATAGTAAAAGGTGACACGGCCTTCATCCGGATTCGACATTTGCTGAAAAAGATATCAGAAGAAAATGAAAGAAAGTCGAAAAGCAGGTCCATAATACGGTTTCAAATCATTGTAATTTTTTCAATTATATTGATTTCATTACTTGGAATTCTTTATTTTCATTACTTCATCAATTAGTGTAAATATTTTTTTAAATATTCCTTTGTTATTAATTTATTAACCTGTACTTTTGCACTCCCAAAAATTAAAGTAAAAGTAATGAAGAAAGATATTCATCCGAAGGATTACAAATTTGTGGTTTTTAAAGATATGTCGAATGATTATGCATTCCTGACACGTTCAACTGCAAAATCGAAAGAGACAATTAAATGGGAAGATGGTAACGAGTACCCGCTTATTAAGCTTGAAATTTCTCACACATCGCATCCATTCTTTACAGGTAAAATGAAATTTGTTGATACCGCAGGGCGTGTTGATAAGTTCAAAAGCCGCTATCAAAAACATTACGATAAGAACAAACAATAAACCTGCATTTATTGAAAAAGAAATTAACAGGCCCTTACTCTTAAAATAAGGGCTTTTTTCGTTTTTTTATTTTGGGTAACATATTAGTTGAGATTATTTTTTGTAATATTGTCCCTTGATTTATAACATTTTATCATCTTAATACCAGCTTGACTATATGAACTACATTTTGTTTGATGACCAAAGCAGAAATAATTTGCTCCCATTAACCTTTTTGCGTCCGGTGGCCGATATTAGATTTGGGATTCTCACTATTCGAGAAAAATGGGAAAAGTATTTAAAAGTAAAAACTTCCACACTTACTGAAACTTATTTAAGTGCAAAATTTCCTATCGTAAAGGACAAGCAAAACATCCTTATAAACGGATCAGTATGTCCGAATAGTGAGCTGATCAGCGAGATCAATTTTTTAAAAGCAAACCAGGCCCTGGTTACCGAGGATTTCATTATTGCTCTCCATGTTCTTGCTGAAGACCTGGACGAGTCGGGTGAAATGGATATATCCGGAATTGATGAAATAGAAACCAAAAGTGAATTTTTGAAAATAAATGATCTTTGGGAAATATTCAGTTTGAACGGTGAGGCGATTAAAAGAGACTTTGACCTGATAACGAAAAGAAGAAAAACTGAGAAATTAAGTTCGACCAACAGGGTTGTTGGAGAAGAAAATATTTTTATTGAAAAAGGCGCCAGTATTGAATTTTCCATATTAAATGCAACCAATGGCCCCATTTATATTGGGAAGGATGCTGAAATAATGGAAAACAGTGTTATCAGGGGACCATTTGCAATATGTGACCATGGAGTGGTTAAAATGTCAGCGAAAATATATGGACCGACTACCATTGGTCCTTATTCAAAGGTGGGAGGCGAAATTAACAATTCGGTTATCTTTGGATATAGTAATAAAGCACATGATGGATTTCTTGGCAATTCGGTTATAGCTGAATGGTGTAACCTGGGCGCCGATACAAATACTTCAAATCTTAAAAATTCATATGATCATGTGAAACTTTGGAGTTATCCCCAAAAAACATTCACCGATACCGGGCTTCAATTTTGCGGATTGATCATGGGTGACCATTCCAAAACCGGTATTAATACTATGTTCAACACAGGAACTGTTGCAGGAGTTAATGTTAATATTTTCGGATCTGGATTCCAACGAAATTTTATTCCGTCATTTACCTGGGGCGGTAAATCAGGCCATAAAATTTATGATATTAAAAAAGCCTTAGAGGTTGCAGAAGCTATGTACCGGCGTAGGGATATAGCGTTTGATAAAATTGAAAAAGAGCTTTTAATTAATGTATTTGACCAAACTGCAACAAACAGGACTCTCTGATTGTTTGGCACACATATTGACCTTTTGATGTCTTTATCTTTAAATTTTCACATTAATAATTATAATATGTTGCAACAGAGTTAGTTGATTTTCGTATAGTTTTGCAATTAATAATTGTGAATTTTGAATATACTGATTACTCTGTCAAATTGACTTAATCTTGATTATGGAATTGAACGAGAGAAATATGTTTATGATCTCTGATATGCTTGACAGCGAAACAGAGTTCATACCTTTATTATCATCAGAGGATGAAGAACTGATCAAAGCCGAAAAATTACCAAAGAAATTGTCGGTCTTGCCATTGCGTAATACTGTTTTGTTTCCGGGAGTTGTGATACCGATTACAGTAGGAAGGGATAAATCAATCAAACTGATCAAAGATGCTTATGCCGGCAAAAAACTGATTGGTGTTGTAGCACAGAAAGATGCTGATATTGAAGAACCAACTTTAGAAGATCTTAACAGAATAGGTACGGTTGCCAATATCATTAAAATACTTCAAATGCCCGATGGAAATACAACGGTTATTATCCAGGGTAAAAAGCGATTTCAATTAATTGAACTTGTCCAGTCAGATCCATATTTTATAGCTAAGGTTGACGAATATGATAAGATTGAAAATTTGGTACAGGATAAAAAATTCAAAGCGCTTATTGCCTCGTTGAAAGATCTTTCCATTCAGATCATCAAACAATCCCCAAATATTCCTTCTGATGCAGCATTTGCAATAAAAAATATTGAAAGCCCTGTTTTTCTCGTAAATTTTATTTCTTCCAACCTCAATATTGATATTATTGATAAGCAGAAGTTGCTTGAAATTTCCGATTTTCATGAACGTGCGCAGAAAGTCTTAACAGCTCTTACTAAAGAGCTTCAAATGCAGGAATTAAAAAACCAGATCCAAAATAAGGTCAAAGTTGATCTTGACAAACAACAGCGCGATTATTTCCTGCACCAGCAAATGAAAACCATACAGGAAGAGTTGGGAGATGCTCCCGGTACTCAGGATATAAATGACCTGAAGTTTAAAGCTGCTGAAAAGAAATGGTCGGAAAATGTTAAGGAGACTTTTGAAAAAGAGCTGGCCAAACTGCAACGCATGAATACGCAAGCAGCAGATTATTCGGTGCAATTAAACTACCTGGAATTTTTAGTAGACCTACCCTGGAATGAGTATACCAAAGATAATTTTGATTTAAGGAGAGCTGAAAAAATTCTGGATGAGGATCACTTTGGCCTTGAAAAGGTAAAAGAAAGGATTGTAGAGCACCTTGCTGTAATTAAGTTGAAAAATGACCTAAAAGCGCCCATATTGTGCCTTGTAGGCCCTCCTGGCGTGGGCAAGACTTCTTTGGGAAAATCCGTTGCCAGGGCACTTGACAGGAAATATATCCGGATGTCATTGGGTGGTTTAAGAGATGAAGCCGAATTACGCGGACACAGAAAAACATATATTGGCGCTTTACCTGGCCGGATCATTCAAAATCTTAAAAAAGTTAAATCGTCTAATCCGGTTTTTGTATTGGATGAGGTGGATAAAGTTTTGGGTGCGAATGTGAGTGGTGATCCGCAGGCTGCTTTACTTGAGATCCTTGATCCCGAGCAAAATATTACATTTCACGATAACTATCTGGAGGTGGAATATGACCTGTCGAAAGTAATGTTTATTGCTACGGCAAATACCTTAAGTACGATTCACCCTGCCCTTATTGACAGGATGGAAGTGATCGATATCAGTGGTTACCTGATGGAGGAAAAAGTGGAAATTGCCAAAAGGCACCTTATTCCGAAACAATTTAAGGAGCATGGTGTTAAGCGAAGCCAGTTGCAATTTAGCAAAGGAATTATCGAGAAAATCGTTAGCGACTATACACGTGAGGCCGGTGTGCGGACACTCGAAAAAAATATTGCAACAATTATCCGGAAGAATGTAAAGTTTATTGTAGAAGGATTGGAATACAATAAGAAATTATCTCCGGACGATTTGCAGAAAACTTTAGGGATACCACGTTTTCAAAAAGAAAAAGGCCTGTCAAATGATGTTGCAGGTGTTGTAACCGGTTTGGCATGGACAACGGTAGGAGGGGAGATATTGTTTGTGGAAGCCAGTCTCAGCAGGGGTAAGGGTACACTTACACTTACCGGTAACCTTGGGGATGTAATGAAAGAATCGGCAACAATAGCACTGGAATACCTTAAATCCCATGCTGAATTTCTTGGTATTGACCCGGAGGTTTTTCAGAAGTGGAATGTTCATATTCATGTCCCTGAAGGGGCAACGCCTAAGGATGGACCCTCTGCAGGAATCACCATGATTACAGCTCTTGCATCAGCATTTACACAACGAAAAATCAGATCGAAAATAGCAATGACAGGCGAAATTACTTTAAGAGGAAAAGTATTGCCTGTGGGTGGTGTTAAAGAGAAAATACTTGCAGCCAAACGGGCAAAGATCAATGATATTATCCTGTCAATCGAAAACAAAAAGGATGTTGAAGATATCAAGGAAAATTATCGCAGCGGTTTAAATTTCCATTATGTCGACCAGATGATCGAGGTGGTGGATTATGCTTTGCTGAAAGAGAAAGTGAAAAATTCTATAAGTATTAAATAATTAGAGTCTGGGAATTAGATTTTCAGTTATTGAATTATTATTTTTTTATAGATCAATTCATTCTCTGATTCAATTCGTATCAAATAAACTCCCGGATCGTACTGGTTAAGCACAATGCTAAAACTGTATTTTTTTATTTCGTTATTTTCCTCAAAAATCTGGCCTGACAAATTCATTAAAGATACATTTTGAATAATTTGGTCTGATAGAATTACTACAAAATCTTTTGCCGGATTGGGACTGATCTGGATGTTGTTTATTTTATTTTCAATAATATTTGTCAGAAAAGCAGAAACCGTATCCGAAGGAATTGATTCCCCTTCGTCGTACAATGCTGTTACATAATATTCATAGTTTCCTGTCAATAGTTTCTCGTGAGTAAACATTGTATCCGTTGTAAAGTCCAGCATATCAAAGGGACCCCAATTAAAGGAATGATAAATATTATACCCTGTTAAATTTTTTAAAGCAGTTTGATTTGATCGAAACAATGGTGGTGTTTTATGTTGTGTCAAGTGCATTGCATTTTCTTTATTGTCTGTATTTTCAGTAACCAGGCCCCGAATATTCCAGTTATAATCCAATCCGTATTCAAGTGACAAAGAAACCCAGTTGATACCATCAAAAGAAACTAGATCACCCTTAAATGGTAAGGCAGGACCTTCATCACAGGCAGCAGGATAATCCCAGGCATTTGAACAGATATTTCCCAGCCATAATTCCTGCGAAGCATCAATAAGGACAGGAGCATTCAGCTCGATTTCATTCCATGAGTCCGGGGTAAATTCCGGTACATCTTGTTCGAGAATAAGATTTCCAGCATTCTCACCTGTCCATACCCTAAGGCTATAAGAACAGTCGCTGTTCCTGGCAAAGAATTTTATTTTGGTCAGGAACATTCCGTTTAGAGCCTGAATATCTTCAGGTAAAAACCGCGCAGCTATATAAACAGGACCGGGCCCAATTCCATTCCCATAGTTTTCACCATCATAGTGTATCCAGTATGTCTGCAACGGACTTTCCCAATTTAGAATAATATTATTCCCGGATGTTTCAAGGGTTAGGTTTTCAGGTGGCAGCAACTGGAATGGTTCCAGTTCTTCAATTTGATAATCATCAATATAAAATTTTCCTACACCCTGTGGAACATTTGTCCAGGGATAAAACTCGGAACCTGCCAATTGGTTTATACCACTCCAACCCCCTCCGTAACTCCAACACCACTCTTCAATTAAAATATTGTTATGGAAATATTTTGCATGATCATGATCTAAGTCGATAATTATATCATTACTATTCCAGCTATTATTGCTGTATTGGAAAGGAATTGCTGAGGGACATAAAATATGAGCATTTCCCTCCTCCAGGAAGAAAACCTGCATACCCCAATTACTATTTAAGCCTTCAAATTTTTGAAGTGTGATAAAATATCCATAAGATCCTTCTGGAATAAACATTTTAAAGCTGATTTTATACCTTCCGCTGGTATAATTATTTATAGGTTTTACAAGGTCGTTTGAATCAACCAGAACAACTGAATTTAAACCACTGTATGCCAGGGTATCTGTAATATACGGATCTTGATAAGTGCATGGAAGATTGTCCCATGTTGTCCAATCATCAGGATTTTGACAGACAAGTTGGCCACTTGGAATATAAATTTCAAAATCATCAAAAAAAATAATTGCTTTTGTATCCTGTGTACTCCCCTTTATATAAAAGGGAATAATAAGGATAAGAATAAATACTATCTTTTTCATTGAATAACTAGCTTATAATCCATATTTCTATTTTCGGTTTCCATGCGAAGCAAATACACTCCCGGAATCAAATCATCAACAGTAAAGTTTAAACTGGTTTTGTTTATTCCTGTAATTTCTTTTTTGATCCTGCCGTTCAGGTCAAAAAGTAAAATCTTATGGATTTCGGTTCTGGATTCTACTTGAACAAAATCTTTTGCCGGATTGGGACTGATCCTGATGTCGTTTATTTTGTTTTCATTAATGTTTGTCAGAAAAGCAGAAACCGTATCCGAAGGAACGGATTCCCCTTCGTCGTACAAGGCTGTTACATAATAGGCGTAATGTCCTGTTGGCAGGTCTTCGTGGGTCCAGGTTTTTTCGGTGGTAAAATCAAACAATACATAAGGTCCCCAATTGAAGGAATGATAGATATTGTATCCTTGCAAATATTTGTTATAAAAATTCCCTAAATCTATTTCCGATTTTTTAGAAATTAATTTTGGCTTTATTGATGGTTGATGCTGATTTGCATTATTTTTTACAAGAGGTTTGGCTATCTCTTTACTATCTTTTGTTTCTGTAACAAATCCTGCAACGTTCCAGTTATAATCCAGTCCGTAATCAACAGACATTGAAACAAAATAAGATCCAGGGGGATTAAATGCTATCATATCCCCTTTATATGGAATTGCAGGACCATCATCACATGCTGCAGGGAACTCACCCATTTGAGAAGTGCATACATATCCAAACCACAATTCTTGCGAAGCATCTATCAATACCGGATTATTCAAAACAATTTCATTCCAGTCGTAGGTTGCAAATTCAGGAACATCCTGTACAATCATTAGTGTTGGGGAATTTTCACCAATCCAGACCCTTAGACTATATGTGCATGTATTACTTTGGGCGAAGAATTTAATTTTGGATAAATAAAAACCATTATAGCCTGCTAAATCTGCTGTATCCCATCTTGAAGCAATAAAAATTGAATCGCCATTTGTACCGATACCGTTACCTGTGTTTCCGTAATCCCAATATAACCAATCACCACCATACGGACTGTCCCAATTGAGGATAATATCACTACCGGATGTTTCAAGATTTAAATTAAAAGGGGGGAGAAGTTCAATAGGCTGAAGTTCTTCAATTTGATAATCATCAATATAAAATTTTGCCACACCCTGTGGTACATTTGTCCATGGATAAAATTCAGAGCCTGCCAGTTGGTTTATACCGCTAAAACTCCCTCCCTGGCTCCATTGCCATTCATCAATAAGCATGCTATTATAAAAGTATTTAGCATGGTCATTGTCAAGGTCGACAATGATATCATTCTCAAACCATGAGTAATGGGTGTAATTAAAACTGGTATTTACTACACCATCACAATAGGCAGTGCTATTGTCCTCGAAAAATACTTGCATTCCATATTCACTATTTATACCATCAAAAATTTGTAGTGTATTGAAATATCCATAAAATCCGTCCGGTACAAACATCTTAAAACTGATCCTGTACCTTCCTTCGGTGTAATTATCAATAGGCTTAACAAGGTCGTTAGAATCAACTAAAATTACTGATTGTGAAGTATTGTTTACTACTGTATCAGTAATGTACGGATCTTGATAGGTGCATGGTAGATTGTTCCATGTTGTCCAATCTTCAGGATTTTGACATACAAGTTGGCCACCTGGAATATAGCTTTCAAAATCATCGAAAAATATTTGAGTTTTTTCAGGTAGATGTATATCCTGTGAATTTATTCCAATGCAAATGAAACTCAGCAACACAAGTAGAATGATCACTTTTTTCATAACTCACATATATTGAAAGTTGGCAACTAAAATAGTGACCTGTAAATATACGAAATATTTAAAAGTATAAATATAAAATTATCAAAAAATAAAAAAAAACGTCATTGCGAGTGAAATTGAAGCAATCTCATTATAAAATTGTTTTAATTATACATCACTTGCAATGACGATATATCTTGTATCAACAGCCCTGTAAGCGGGATTCTGTCCCCGATAGCTATCGGGGTTCTATCATTTATCTGACCCTGATGTCACCATCAGTATCTAGCGGCCAACCCCCCGGGATCGGGCGAGCAGCCCTTCAGCCCCGGTATACATGGCCTTTCAACCCGTAAGGTTTACCCGATTGATATGTCACCACACCAACCTGTGAGCTCTTACCTCACATTTTCACCCTCGCCCTCCGAAGCCTTGGCGAAGGAGGGCTTTACTCTTTCAAGTAACGCCCAACTAACCAAAAACCCCGGTGTCGGCAGTTATTTTCTGCGGCACTTGCTGTCTCTTTTGATGACGCTTAACGGTTACGCTTAACGCATCAAGAAAGCCTTCCCGTTAGGAAGTACGGCGCTCTGTGTTGTCCCGACTTTCCTTCCCGCCTGCGGCGGGACGATAGAACGGACTGTTAATACAATTTGCAAAGATACAGCAATTTGAAAAACTAAAGTTATTAAAATCAAGGTTCTATATATTTGGATGTTAAATAAATTCGTGAATTCATGGCAAAAGATACGATCAAATATTCTATTTTTGCTTAAAACCTTAATTTATGAAACAAGCAATATTTTTCTTTCTTGGAACCCTGATAATTATGAGTTCATGTGCAAATCAAAAAAAACAAGCCGATTTAATTGTCCACAATGCAAAGGTCTATACACTTGATGAGACATTTGCCATCCATGAGGCATTTGCTGTTGAGAATGGAAAATTTATAGCTGTAGGAACCAATATAGCGATTTTGGGGAATTATATTTCTGAAAATATAATTGATGCTGACGGAAAATCAGTTTATCCAGGATTTATCGATGCACATTGTCATTTTTACGGATATGGGTGTAATTTGCTTAAACGTGCGGATTTAGTGGGGACAAAATCGTTCGAGGAGGTGGTAGAACGGTTAAAGGAGCATTATCAGAAAAATCCATCAGAATGGATAGAAGGCCGTGGCTGGGATCAGAATGATTGGGAGATAAAAGATTTTCCAACCAAAGATCTTTTGGATGAGGCTTTTCCAAACAATCCGGTTTACCTTACCCGCATTGATGGGCATGCAGCAGTAGCCAATTCAGAAGCCTTAAAACGAGTCGGAATTACTGCGGAAACTAAAATTGCTGGCGGTGATGTATTTGTATCAAATGGAGAGCCAACAGGCATATTAATTGATAATGCCATGGATCTTGTATCTAATATAATACCTCGATCGAATGAAGAATTTGACCGAGATGCTTTGATGGCAGCTGAAAGGAATTGTTTTCCAGTAGGGTTAACCTCTGTTCATGATGCTGGACTGGGAAAAGAGATAGTTGACTTGATAGATGTGATGCACCAGGAAGGAAGTTTTAAAATGAGGATTTATGCTATGCTTAGCCCTTCTCATAATAATCTTGATAGCTATGTTAAACAAGGACCTTATATAACTGAAAGATTAACCGTTCGTTCTATTAAACTATTTGCAGATGGAGCGCTTGGTTCGAGAGGCGCTAAAATGATCGAACCCTATTCTGACGATCCGGACAATTCAGGTCTGTTTATGCATGAACCTGACTATTACAAAAATATTTGTGCAAAAGCCATTGAGCATAATTTCCAGGTAAATACACATGCAATCGGTGATGAAGCAAATCGGTTTATATTGAATTTGTACGCTGAATATTTAAAAGGGATAAATGATAGAAGATGGAGGATTGAACATGCACAAATTATCCACACTGATGATTTTAAATTATTCAGAGAAAATTCCATCGTACCATCTGTTCAACCAACCCACGCCACTTCCGATATGTACTGGGCTGAAGACAGGGTAGGAGCTGAAAGGATAGAAGGGGCCTATGCTTACCAACAATTACTCGATCAGAATGATTGGTTGCCTTTAGGAACGGATTTTCCAGTTGAGAATATTAATCCGCTATACACTTTTTATGCAGCGGTCGCCAGGAAAGATTTGAAAGGTTGGCCAGAGGAAGGATTTCAAATTAATAATGCGTTAAGCAGGGAGGATGCGCTCCGGGGTATGACTATCTGGGCCGCAAAGGCAGCTTTTGAAGAAGATGTTAAAGGTAGTATTGAAGCTGGTAAATTTGCTGATTTTGTTATCCTGGATGAGGATATTATGATCTTAGAAATAGAAATTGTGCCTAATGTAAAAGTTATAGCAACCTTTTCAGGAGGAGAGCAAGTCTTTAAATCAGAATAGACAGAAATCAAATTATATATCTTTCATTCTTATCAACAAAGTTTTATTACTGGCTTATTTCCAAGTGATAGATATTCTGTTATTTAGATTCGTTATTAACAATTGTTAATATGTTATGTTAAAATCATGTTCAAATCTAAAGGCTTAAAAACTTGACAAAAGGGTGGTGCTTGATGTACTTTTGTTTTTACCAAGTGAGGGATAAAAGGTTAGCTTGGATCGTCAGGGGTTAAGGAACGGAAAACCGGCAACGGCAGAACAGGAATTAACCCGGATTTAATGGAGGAAGGGCATTAGGTTGTCAGCCAAAATTAAATCAGCCTTGAAATCAGGTGGTTTGGAAAGGAAGGGATCGTAAGAGAACTTCCCGGAAAATTCAGGCCTGCAAAAACAAAGTTCTTCGGAGCGGCGGAAATGCAAGTCAGCTTGAGGAGGTCAGGGAATCTGAAAACTTAAACCGCAAGGTTTAACAGACAGGTTCCAAACTGCGAACCGAAATCCGCAAGGAAATCGAATTGCAGGGAGCGAAGAAAAGCTGCGGTTAAGCAAAGGAAAACCGGCAACGGTCGACCGGAACTCAACCAGGCTCAGGAAAGGCCGAACCGCAAGGGGAAACCAGGAAAGAGCAAATCATAATAACCGTAACTTGGCACAGAGCAAACACTACGGTGATTGCAAAGTGAGCGGGGATCTTGTCGGTCAGACAAGGTCCCCGCTAGGTTTTTAGGGGAACTCAGATCCTATTTGTAGATATAATCTATCCCAAACAGATCAACAAATTCATTGAAGGTCTTTAATTTATCCTTGCCGTACTTAAGTATCTTTTTTCTGATTTTTTCGGGAGTTTTAGGCACCGTTAAATGTTTATCAGATTTCGAATAAAACTTGTCAGCATAACAAATCAGCTTTTCTTCCAATGATTTTGGAGTCATGTCCCGGTGCGGTAAGGGGAAATTTGACTCAATGATATCACTGACTGTTAACCCTGTTCCAAGATGTCTTTCACAAATTGGTGCAATATCCGGCAATCCCTCTTCTTCAAGTATTTCCCGGCCAAGATAAGTATGGGCTATATATGGATAATCTCCAAAACAGCCAATTTTTGGAGCGTTTGTTTTTATTATTCCAATGTCGTGCAGCATGGCTCCTTTGAGAATATAATCTGTATTTAGATTTAAGTTTTTGTTTCTTTCAACAATTAGCAACGATAATTCAGTAACCTTTAAACAATGAGTATAATAATACTTATGAGCAAGAGAATCAGGTTTGAAATATTTATGAATTATCCTATCGATATTTTCAGGAATCGCAAAATGTATATTATTCAAATCCATCATTATGAATTAAATTGATTCAAACAAAAATATAATATTTCTGATTAATCTATTATTCAATAAATATTATTTCATAATTTTGCCACCGATTTGTGATTATAGAAAGATAATTTTTGATTTTTAGTTTCGTAAATCAAAAATCGTACATCGTAATTCGTAAATCATCAGGTCCCGTAGCTCAATTGGATAGAGCGTCTGACTACGGATCAGAAGGTTAGGGGTTCGACTCCTCTCGGGATCACAAGTAAGTTTTGTAAAGTCTTGTAAATAAGCTATTTGCAAGGCTTTTTCTTTTTTGTGGATACAAAAGTGGATACATTATTTTAATTATCATCAAAAATTTCGTTGTTTATATTATGTGATTTTTCATTGAATTGCACCATCCCATGATATTTTAATATTAAGGGCTGAAGAAAAAACTTCAAACCTTATTAGATTCCATATGCTAAAATGAGTACTTTATTCCGGCACCTGCGACCCTTTCCCATCATTCGGCATCCAAACATCATCCTTATCGTTGTTATCTACTTCAATATCCATATTAAAATCGCCTGATTTATAACCTGATTCACCTGCTTGCGGCTCCCACACATTTTCTTTATCCAGGTTATTAATTATACCATCCGCATTCCCATCAGCAGCTATCATCCCCCATTTGCCGGGAGCAAGTTCTTTAACCGAATTTAATCCTCCATATGTGTGTGTTTCGCTTGCTGAAAAGTCGTAGTTATATATTCCATCTATTTCAATAAGAGGATTCGCAGACATTATACCAAGATGATTCCGGTGCCAAATGACAATATATAGGTTCTTCGAAATAGTTATATCTATGCTTAATGGATTAATTCCATCTCTTTCTACAATGCTTCCATCTTTTAACAAAAAAGCAGCTTTCCTTGCAATTACTTTATCAGGAGTTGCAGTTGCTGAATCTCCTTCTGTTTCCCTTAATTCTATCAACACCCAATCAACAATATCATTATTAGGTATAACAAATACTGATTCAGAGCCAGAATAAAACCAAGGTGCATTAATATAGGGTTGACTCAACGGAATCTGGTTGGCATCGTTTAAAGTAGTTTTCATTGAATCCTGAGCATAAAATGACCCTTCAAGCAATACTTTTAAAGCCAATAAGGTGTATCCTGGTGTGGCTGATATAAAGGCAGATAATGGACTTTCATTTCCTGACACATCAACTGCTGAGACTGCAAAATAATAAGTAGAATCATTAAAAAGACCATATACCTTCATTGTCGTGTCAATACCTGTAATAATTGGAGATGGTTCACCATAAACTGTATGAATTCCATCAAGGGGCAATAGTGTATCTGTGTCAAAATAAAGTTTATACCCTGCCAAATCAGCTTCTGTATTTGGATGCCATGATATATCAGCTATTGTATTCCCTCCGGCTCCATCAATTATTGAGGGCGCAGCAGGTGGTATAGTATCATAGAAATAAATCTGTGTTACCGCATTTGCAGAGCCGGAAACACTATATGCCGATACCTCTGCCAGGCCCGCTATATGGCTTGATAATACCTGGAACTGCAATTTATGGCCTAAAGCCCAAATCTGAATCCCATCGTTCGTAGTATCAACATCAGCTGTAAGTATCCGGCCATGGTCTGTGGTTAAGGTAAACAATACACTGTCAATAACAGGTGTCAGATTATTATTATAAATTGTATCGCTAATTACGATAGAAACCGAAACACTATCAGCATAAATAGTGTCGGGGGTGGCATTTAGGCCAAATGGACCAAATGGCATTGCTGGTGCAAGCGTGAACAAAGAAAGTTGTGTAATGGGAGCTGTTACCGTATTATTAACTGTGTCAATTACACCACCTATATAATTCCAGATATGGTTTGTTTTGTCTTCCCAGTACATACCAAGTGAGGATTCATCCAAACTGTCAACCTCTGCCTGGTCATATACTATTGTCATCCAGGCTGTATCAGGTAAGGCAGTGCCATAGGGTTCAAATTGGAAGAAGCCACCGATCCCGTAAATCATGCCAAAGGCATCTTCTGCATCCTTCTTGTTTTCTTTATAAATGTATTTTTTATCCTCTTCTAAATCATCCAGCGATTTGGCAGGACTGTTACCATACCAGCTCCAGGATGAACAATGAATTGAATCTGCTCCTGCAGGAAAGGCATTATCTGGGAAAATTATATAGGAACCGTTATCTCCCACATAAAAAGTTATATCATCCTTACCTGGTATTAAAACATCTATCATTGCTATTAACCATCTTAACCACCAGGGAACATCATCAATGATTTCTTGTAAAACCTGCTGATAGCTTACAGGAATTTCTGGAATTTCAGAAGTGTATTCCTGATTCATATATTTTTTTCCATTAGCCCATTTCCCTGATTCCACTATCATCTTTTTGCCCTTTTCAAAACCGACTCCTCCTCCTACTTCAAGTGCAAGGGCAGTAACTGATAAATCAAGGCTTAATTCGAAGGATCCTGTGCTTGAAATTTTAGTTAATTCTTTTTGGTAACTAATGTTGGCATCTCCCGAAGGATTTACCTGGATATTATAAATAGCATCAAATACCTCATCCAGTATAAGTTTGAAAGTGTTGTTTTCTACGGTTATGTTGGTTGAGTTATAATGACTGTTGCGTATTTGCTGTATTTCATTTGTGAGGGTTGATATAGCATTCAGTACTTCCTGTCCATCAATTGAAAAAACAATTTCTTCCTCATAGTTGCTTAAATAATTCCGCTTCAAAAACTTTAATTCAAACCTCTTTAAAATGCTGGGATTATCACTATCAAGAAAAGTGGAAAACTGTAATCCCCTTGAACTATTCTTGTCCCAAACAGTCAGCATGGCATTCAGGTCATCCTTTCCATTATTGTCCAGATCCATTTTTAGGCCCGCACCAGCTTCAGATGCAAACTTTCCTGATACACCAAAATTAAACTCAAATTCATTTTCAATATGATGGTTATAAGTCTCGAAGGTAACATGGGCTTCGGTTCCAATATTTGCCCCGGCTCCAATATTTGCATTTTGAGTTACTTCAACGCCGGCAAACGCTTCAGCAGATGCATCGTAACCTACGTCAATACCAACGCCATCCGAAATAAAAGCATCCGACAGGGTTGACTGGCTGGTAAATTTATCTTCAAATAGTGACAATATCCTTATCATGGCATTATCAATGCTTTTATAATTACCATCCCCTATTAATATATATTTTGCAATGGCTTCCCAATCGGTTGTTGATTCATATGGGAAATGGTAATTATCTACGGTAAGGCCCATAAATTTTGCACCAAGCCCGGCTTCTGCACCTATTCCACCCTGAATGGGTCCTAATGAACCTTTTGAACCCGGAGACTTTACTTTAAAGCCAATACCCAATCCTGCTCTTCCCTGGCGGCTAATGTCAATATATTCCGAAACGGTTGGGGAACCGGAGCTTGCCGACAAACTTGTTACAGCCCCTCTTTCGGTTTCAAGGGAAAGGTCGAGGCCAAGGAAATTTACTCCTATTTTTGCATAATTGTAATTGTCCCAGTATTTCTCATACAATGATTCTTCAACTTTACAGGTAAACTGAATTGGGTTGATTAATTGTTCATTGCCAACAGATACAATAGAAAATACTTCCTGTGATCCCGGTTGGCCATTACCCACCTGACTACTTTCAATCGCTATATCAACTACACCATCAGCTTTTGAAATATAATAATCAGAAAAACCTCCAGTTCCGGTTACATGAACAGGAACAATTACCGGGTTACCGTTAAAGTTGTTAAATACCTTATAATGCCTGTGAAGTGTTCCTCCCTGCTGAACTGCTGAAATAACCGGGTTGGGATTTGGGTTAAGCGTAGCTATCTCAACATCAATTGGTATGCTTACCATTTGATAATTAATTTCCACTTCAGGTGCAGATTCGGTAACGTCAACAGTCAAATAATATTGGGTTTCATAATTCTCTGCTGTTATGGTTAGAATATACCCATAGCCATAAGGGACATACAGGTTATAAAAGCCCAGGTGATCGCTTGGTAGTGAAATATGCCCCAAGGCTTCAATAAACGCATTCTGTATGGGCAATCCGGTTTGATTGTTTGTAATCTGACCATAAATTCTTCCACCAATAGTATTCAGAGTAAACAAACCTGAATACCCTGTAAAATACTGCCCCATGGTATTTATTTCAAACACTTGTGTATAGGCTATAGCCGGAGGAAATTCATTCGATTTTGTGCCCATTATAAACAAATCGGAATATCCCATGATGGGAGGAAATTCATTCGATTGTGTACCCATTACAAACAAATCGGAATATCCCATGATGGGTTGTGAAATCAGCTTCCATGGAGCAGAAAGGAAACCAATCAAAATCATGAGGATAAATATTCTTGATTTCATTTGAATATATATTTTTTAATCAGTAGCAAATCATAGCTTTCCTTAAAAATCGGTAATTCATCGTAGCGTGTCATTATAAAAAAATTCGATCACGCCAAAGGCGCGATACTCTAAATAGTCAAATTTTCTAATCCCTTAAACAGCGGACACTTAAACCAAAATCATAGTCATAAAAGGAGAAAGTATCATCAAACACGCCCCCGCAGGAACATTCCATTGCCAAAGAATAAGGAAAACTAAAAATGTTCAATGAAGTCGTCCTCCAATCACCTTTGATTCCTACAAGACCGTATGAGTTATTGGAGGATCGTATACCGCCCGGAAGCGCCGAAAAACCAAAATCATTGGTTCCATAGTGGATTGTATCAGAATTCCAGTGTGGATGATCTAAAGTATTGCAATCTCCGCCAAGCGGAGAGTCCATCTGTCTGCACGATTTTAATTTGTTGCCCACATTATTTGTATCTATATCTGCATAAGTATTAATAAGATAATCTGTTAATTCGGTCCATTCAGCATTGCTTGGCACATGCCAGCCTGTGGGGCAAATACCCTGCACACCACTGGGGTTGCTGTTGCTGATACCGGCACCATTCATCAGTGTATACCATGAATAAAGCCCACCGTAAAGTTCACAATATGTGTTATTGTTTTCGTAACAATATCTTGTGATATTGTTTCCGGCAGCGTCCCTGGTTGTATTCAGGTTTTCTCTCATCCAGCATTGGTTGCCTATTTGTGCAGTGCTGTAAACGTTACCATCAACATCCATTACTGTGGGAGCATCTGGACATGGATTCATACTTTCCACATTATAAGCGATAACCAAAAGTTTTGTCTGTGGGCTGTATCTGTTGGGGTGATCCTGCATGGGATCCCAGACAATATGCTTGCTGGTTCCAGGACTTATAGGTCCGACATCTCCGGTGAGTGTACTTGGTGTAATCGGATAATAAATCGTATCTGCAACAAAGTTTACTCTTATATTCATAAAATAAGAATTCCCAGTTCCATTTAAATCGAAATAAATATCCACCAGGCCACTGCCGTCGCTACGTTGTTCAACTTGTATGTTGGTGATTGAGCCGGTTTGGGAGAATAAACTTACGATGCAAATTAATGTAATTACAACTGTCAAAAGAATTCTTTTCATGATTATATTTATTTTAAATATTTATTAATTTTATTAGAATGTCTGTGTCGTGTTCTGAAAAAATTTACAGTTTAACAATTAAATCATGAAACAAATATACACATTTTATGTACTTGGCTTTAATTCAAATTTTAAGTAGTAATAGCACAGTAAAATTATAATTTTTGAAGGACATATCCATTGAATCAATCTAAATAACCCATTTTTAATTTTATTTAATCAAAATTTATTTAAATTTACTGCTTTTAGTTCAGAGTAAATTTATATGAGCCGAAAAGAAGCCAAAGCCATCGAAACATGTAAATAAATCTGGTATTTCTTACTTAACCGTGATTCCAATTCTTTTTTATCCTTCTTCTCAATGATTTTAATATCTTTATCACTTATTGCACCTTTGAGGTAATAATTTATCGTCGCCATTGAATGAAAATTGTCCTCACAAGATAATAAGAAAATTATAAAAGTGGATACAAAAGTGGATACAGTTTTTGGCTTATTGTAATTTATAGGAATTTATTGTTATTTATTTAAAACAAAATAAATCAGTAAGTTGCATAGGTAATAATAAATTGTCAAAGTTATCAATAAGTGAAAAAGTAGTCCTCTCGGGATCACCCTATAGGGCAACTGCATATAATTCGGCGGTTGTCCTATTTTAATGCCTTTAAAGACTTTTTTATTCCTGCAAACCAACTTGACCACTTCATTGATGGTTGTGGTCCAAACTCGAATATCCCCGGTTCACAGAAATTGTTTTCAATCATAAATTTGTAAAATTCAGATTTCTCTTCTTAATTTTTTTGTCATTCAACAATAACCTGATCACTGATTACGCCGGCTTTAGTAAATATTTGAAATAGATATATTCCTCCTTCTAATTGTGATGTATTTAATTGCCATGAATTATCATACACAGTATCAATTAGTAAAAGATGACCGGAGTATGTATAAACTTTAACGAATTTGATTTGCTGATCAGACGTAACATAGATTAAGTCTGTGGCTGGATTTGGATAAATCTCCAATTTAATTCCAGGATTTTGAGTAGTTTCGATACCGATAGATTTTTCAAGTATATAATCTGTCACTTTTGGGAAATGATCTGAAGAAGTTTTGGTGTCATACTCATCCAATCCATAAAATTGGAGTCTTTCCGGTGTCATAACTTCAGTTTGAAGTGTAAATGCTTTTTCAACTTCCATTACGCTATTTGAAAAAATCATAAAGTCGAGCCTGCCGGGTGGATATGATCCATAGTCATTACGCCAGGTATAGGCCATACGTTTGTCGGTTTGTCGTGAAATCAGATCCTCTAAATCACCGTCGTCCCAATCAGGAGGAGCCGCAGTGCCAAATGTGTTGACATCCTGTATATCCCCTGTTAATAGGGTTGTTAACTGTTGTGAAAGCCCAACAAGGTTTAAATCACCCATCAGTACAAATGGTGTATTTGCTGGAAGATCAATTACTCCTCCCGGTGTTTTTGCATCGAGTATAAATGAAACAAAAGCATCAGCTTCCATTTGTCGTGTTGGGTCATCGTCACAGCATTTAAAATGAGCGCTAATGACCAAAATATCTTGTTTGTATAATTCCGGAAGATCAATAAGACAGGCTGTTATCCGCCTGTCAGGATGAACGAGCCAGCTTTGGATAATTGGGTATCGGGATGCTGTTATATTCGCACCATCAAGCTTATTGACATACCAACCATTGGCATTGCCGGTTGGTAGATTAGTATTCAGGAAGTCTTGGGCAGTAGTTGTTGTCGTATTCCAACATTCATTTATTGTAATTATATCAGGTACAATAGCAGTAAAAATCCTTGTCAATCCTGGCAACCGTTCCGGATCATCCAATCCACCAATATTATTTTCAAAATCGTTACGGATATTATAAGACATTAATCGCAAAAGATCACTTTCTTCTTTTTGAATAAGGATAGGATCGGGTGGTTCAACATTTGTATTGTCGAAAATATAGGTAAA
Organism: Bacteroidales bacterium; assembly: GCA_030596605.1. Classification (GTDB taxonomy): domain Bacteria; phylum Bacteroidota; class Bacteroidia; order Bacteroidales; family JAADJA01; genus JAADJA01. Next base: position 10,531 of record JAUVJI010000012.1, on the reverse strand, counting down.
TAACTCTCCGGGATTTGGTATGTTATCACCATTGGTCACATAATTAGTAAAACACAGTTTTATAGTATCGCCAGTAAATAGGTAATCAATCCCGTTTGGTTTTACATGCCTGCCGATGGCTATTTCGAAAGATGTGCTGGTGACTGTCGGCAATAGCCGCAATTGAATGTCAGAAAAGTAAATATTTACCCATGAATTTCCTTCATTCAGGTATCCATACTTTTGACCGAAATTCCAGTCCATTTCCGAACCAATTCCATTTATCTGCCAACCCGTTGTTGAATTGTTATCTGCATCAATATCAATATATATTTCATTGTTATCAGTCAGGTCTATCTCATTGCTGAAATCAATTTTTATAAAAAGAAAATCATTATCGTTGGCGACAGTAAATTTCAGAAAATCAATTTCTTCACCAATCAATTGCTCATCTTCCTGAAAGTATATGGCATCTTCCCAGTCATTGTATGTCCCATTGATGTAAATAGGCAATGCCTGTGGCCTGGAGGTGAATGAAATCAGCATAAAAATTAATAGCAGAGTAGTATTTTTTATTATTTCTTGAGTGGACATTGCATGATAGTTTAATAACTTCTATTGTTCATCTAATTGTTAAACAAATGTATTAAATTTATTGATCAGGATTATGTTTGCAAAATAAAAAGTAATGCCCGCCATTTTTAATTTGACGGGCATAATTATAATTTCTCTAAGAGAATAAAACTTCCTAAAGATATTTGCTGCTATTATGTTTCTTTGACCGGGTTGGTAGGTTCACCGTTTGATACCAATGATTTTAATTCTGAAACAAGTGCATCCAACTGACTTATTGACTCTGTCAATAAATCTGTATAGAGCAAAGCGATGTCTCCATTGCCTTCAATCTGAGCCAGACAATTTTGAATATCCTCAGAAGTTCCTTCTTCCATTTCAATTGCAAATGTTAAGGTCTGGATCATACCTGTTTCAAATGTCTTTAAGAATTCATCATACAAATTCTGAATTTCCAAACTTCTAAATTCACCTACTCCCATTTTACCAACAGGATTTATTTGACCATAGTCTGCAATTTTATTAGAAAGCAAATCAAACAATTGTGCATCGGAATGATATAAATTATCAAATAATGGATTGTTTGTTTTTTCAAATAGTGTGAAATACACATCTTTGTGCAGTTTGTGTTTCTCAACTAACAGAGTCAGGCCTTCTAATTCCTGTCCACTCAAGTTTTCAGAAGAAGAACCATAATTTGGTTGATCAAGATCATTTTCTTTTGAGCAGCCTGATAATATTAACGCTGCTACAATTGTACCTAAAAAGGCATAAAATTTTAATGTTTTCATGTTTTAAATTTTAGTGAATGGTTTAAAAAAATAAAATCTTCATACTAACTTACTTTATTGGCAAACTTGATACCTTGAAATGTTATAGGCTATAAAAGAGTGCCTTATGACTTACAACAGAATTAAAAAAGTACATTTAAGTGTTCATCATGTATTAGAAATGTTCGATTTTGAACAATATTAATAGCATTTATGATAGCCGAATTTTCTCATCATTTTTTTATCAAAATCCTGTACATTAGTAATAATAACGATTACCGGAGATTTGACACAAGCATTTGAAGGTTTTTTTAATGTTTTAAACAGGATTTCAACGGAAGAAAGAACTACAAGATTTTGGGGTTCGGTTATTGAATTTCCGTTATTGGTTTACGGATTACATATTTCGATATACAGGTTGTTAAATTCTTTGGTCACGTTATTGGATGAGAGGTCAATTTTGGCGTGTTAAACGATCAATAAAATAGATCTTTTCATATTTCGTAAAAGTCTATAGTTGTAAAATGTAGTCTTTTCTTGTTCAATATTTGATTCTCATAATAAGGAAATCCACCAAAAAAAATCATGGTGGATTTCTGCCATGTTTTTTGGGTTTTAGTTAAGTACATTTGTATTGTAAACTTTAACCAAAATAAAAGGAGGTTACCATGAAAGCAAAAAAGTTCATTTCAGTATTAGCAATCCTGGCACTCGCATCAGAGGGCTGGTCAGATGAAACTCCCCAGGCATCGCACAGGGATACAATGAGAAAAGCATGTGAATATCTTTGGCTGGTTTTAACTATTTACCAGCATATTGATCCAAGAACATTCATGCAGCAGGAATTACAGGAGTATTATACTGTTATAGTCCAAAATGATGATGCCAAATATATGGTCTACGGAAAATTCAATGAATGGGAAGATTTTTTTATGAGGGATTTTAGGATGGTACCGATGAATTATAATTTAACATTAAATTAAATACCATATTTTAACCTGAAATTTCATAATTTTATAGGTTCATTTAAACCACTAAAATTATGAAAACAATTTTAATAATTCTGTTGCTCTTTGTATGTAGCAATACTTACACCCAGCCAAAGTCAATCAAACCTAAAGAATCAAAAAAACTGAATTACCTTGGTAAATCCAATTCACTAAAGGACATCTCCTCATTTAAATCGGAAAATCTATTTCAGGAAAAACCTGAGTTAGATAATGAACCAGGAATCGGAATTCAGAATTCCATCATTCAGGAGGATACTGTTATTCAAAATGCTATTTATAAGAATGAATCAATTCCAATAATCCAGAATTTCGATGGGGTGGGGAGTATTAATATGCCTAATCCGGATACTGAAGGCGATGTTGTACCAAACCATTATTTTCAAATGGTGAAAAGTTCATTTGCCATTTGGGACAAACAGGGAAATATATTATATGGACCAGCAGAAAATAAAACGATCTGGAGTGATTTTCCGGGCCCCTGGCTCGATTTGAATTGGACAGACCCGATTGTGGTTTATGACCACCTTAATGATCGTTGGTTAGCAAGTGCTATGGTTTATTCATCAGCAAAGTTCATTCGCTCTTGACACTGATTCTCGCTGGATGGGAAGTATTGCAATGGATGTTGATGGTAATATCGGATTGGGATATTCTGTTTCAAGTGATGTAATTTATCCGGGCATCAGAGTGTCAGGAAGACGATTTAATGATGATCCGGGAGTATTGACTATGTTGGAAAGTGAAATCGTCTCAGGAGCAGGCAATCAGTCAACAAATCCGAGATGGGGAGATTATTCCATGATGTCAGTTGATCCTTTAGATAACCTTACTTTTTGGTATACCCAAGAGTATTTGCCTGTAGCCGGAATCTTTGTTTGGCAAACTAAAATCGCTTCATTCCAATTGCATAAAAATTTGACAATGTCTTTAGGCACGGTACAATTCAATACATTTGAGGATTGCCTGAATGGGAAGACTTTGGTAGTGTACAATGATTCACAGTTCGATATTGAAATACAGGATATTGAACAGGAAGGAATCATTGGGGGTGCAATGTGGCATATTGATCCTTCTAATTTTAATTTTCCGTTTCAATTATTAAAGGGTGATTCGATTGAATTGCAAATCTATATTGACCTCCCTGTTGGGGAATCAATTGATGATTTTGTTTCTGACAGTATCAGTATTTTTACCGATTATAAAAAACATGGTGCCCTGATTTTGCTAAATGAAGATTTATTAACCGGTACGAATATTCTCCAATCTAACGAGCGGTCTTCAATTTTATCCGTATTTCCCAATCCATTCAATTCTTCGATTTATATATCAATATCCATCGACAATGATGAGCCTGTTTATTTAGATATTTTTAATGATAACCTTCGAGTGGTTAATTCCCTGTTAAATGGTGAAATATTAAATAACGGTTTTCAGAAAATTGAATGGAACGGAACGAATCATACGGGTAATTTAGTGCCATAGGGATTTATCTTATTCGTTTAAAGAGCGCCGGTATTGAAGAAGTTAAAAAGATTATTTTTGAATAGAGTTTTAAATTTTTTATAAATCTTTTAATATTATATCAATAAGTTTTCCATAACCCAGCCATTAATGGCTGGGTTATGGAAAAGCCACACTCATCGGTCTTTAACCTGAGTTTAGGAATTAATCAGGTTAGATTCTGCAACTCAAACAAAGGTATGAATAAGGAAATCCACTAATTTTTTTTTTAGTGGTTTTCTGCTATATTTTCTATGGTTTCCAATAGTATATTTGTATTGAAACTTTAACCAAAACATAAAATAACTTCAACAAAAAGTTCTTTTATTTCTTTTAACGACCTAATTAATTGACCTAAAACTAACTGAGCCATGAAAACTACTTTTAGAACATTAGAACTGATATTCTTCTTCGGGATACCTTTGCTAATTACATGCATTGCTTTATTTACAATTTTGAGACTATTATAGAATAGAAATTGTGAATCAGTAGCTGAAGTTGAATGGAAATTGTAAACATTCAGGAACAGGTTTTCTTTATATCCATGATGATTTGAGGGATCTTGTTCCTGTTTGGGATTACTTAACATTGAATTTTAATCACCAATTGGAATGCTATATTTCGTGGAGGCTGGATTTTTATAATTCTAACCTTTCAATTTCAGAGCGACATTTCATACAAAGTTTCTTATTTTTTTGATCAATGTCTTCAACGTAGGTGCTGGATCTCATTACGCAAACCGGAGAATAGCAGTGAACCAATCCAAAAGTATGGCCAAGTTCGTGTATAATAACTTTTTCAAAGCGGTTGAATAAAAGATTTTCATTCGGTTTCATGCCATATTGTTCATTTTTTAATCGGTACAATGATGCAATTCCGGTATTACCCTTGAAAATAGCCTGGCCAAAAATATAGGTGAGTACAGGAATAAATAGATCTACTTCGAATAACCCGAGGGTTTTTGTATCTCCTCGCAAGGATAAACTATTTAATTCTTTTAATATTTTATTACCATCATATTGTCTGCGGGTTGGATCATAAAATTTATTCACTTCCAGGGGATTTTCTTCAAATTGAACAGGTAATAGAAACTCGCTTGCAATATGATCGGCAGTCTTAGCAAGAAAGTCATTCTCGAAATGCCCAAAAGAAATTAATAGGATACTTTGCTTTTTCAATTAAAAACAACCTTGATGAATACTTGTTTTGTATAATTCTTTATTTACCTGTAGTTTTTATTTCCACCCCCTGTTGGTTCTTTATTAGTTAAAAAAACAGAATATTATTCTTTTATCTGTTTTAAACCGTATCTTTTAATTTTATTATAAAGTGTTACTCTGTCTACTTTTAAGGCCTTTGCTGAACGTGATATATTCCAGGCATACTTATTAAGTATCTGGAGAATGTGTTTTTTTTCGAGGTCATCCAGGCTTTCAACAGAACTATCTATGATATTTTTCCCCATGGGGAGATCTTTAAGTCTGATTGCTTTTCCATTCCCGACCACAATCGCCCGTTCAATCATATTTTCAATTTCCCTTACGTTGCCCGGAAATTCATGTTCTTTCAGCCTTTTAAGTGCAGCTGGATCTATTGGAATAACATCCCTGCTCATTGAGGTACAATATTTTTTAATAAAATAATCAACAAGCAAAGGAATGTCTTCAGTTCGTTCGCGGATTGGCGGGATCCTGATATTTACAACATTTAATCTGTAGAATAGATCCTCGCGAAAATTTCCTTCCTCTACCATTTGTTTTAAATTCCTGTTAGTCGCACAAATGACCCTGAAATCAGATTTAATTTCCTTATTACCTCCAACCCTTACAAAACTTTTTGATTCCAAAACACGGAGCAGCTCAATTTGCATTTTTGGTGAAATGGTTCCAATTTCATCAAGGAAAATGGTTCCACCGTCAGCCATTTCAAACCTGCCTTTCCTGTTAAACATGGCGCCGGTAAACGCTCCCTTTTCATGCCCGAATAGTTCGCTTTCCAGTAAGTCTTCGGATAAAGCTCCACAATGGACGGTAACCAAAGGAAAAAATTTGCGGGATGAATTGGAATGAATGGCCCTGGCTATAAGCTCCTTTCCTGTACCGCTTTCGCCGGTAATGATTACTGATGAATTGGTTTGGGCCACACTTTGCACTTCTTTCAGAACATTTATCGTTGCCTCACTTTGTCCAATTATATCTTCAATGTTTTCAAGCGAAATAACTTTTTCCTTTAAAGCTTCATTTTCTGTTGTCAGGGAAATTTGCTTGGCAGCATTTCGGATTAAATGTGAAAGGTCATCAGGATCGAAGGGTTTTGTTATGTAATCATAAGCACCGTCTTTCAAAGCCTGAACAGCAGTGTCAACAGATGCAAAGGCAGTCATGATAATGACAATAGAATCTTTGTTAAAGGATTTGATTCTTCGGTGCATCTCAAGGCCATCCATCCCCGGCATTTTAATGTCAGCAAGAATAATGTCAAAGTTTTTTGACTCAATTATTGATAAGGCTTTCTTGGCATTTTCGGCACAGTCGACATGGTATCCGTCTTCGATGAACCAGTTATATAAAGAATCCCTTACAGATTCTTCATCATCAACGATTAATATTGATATCTTATCTGCCATGATATTTTATTTAATTCTTGATCAATGGTAAAATTATGGATAAAGTGGTTCCCTTTCCCGGTTCAGATTCAACTTCTATTTTTCCTTTGTGGTTTTGAACAATGCCGTGAACAATTGCCAATCCGAGGCCAATCCCACTTGCCTTTTGTTTTGCTGAGAAAAAGGGTTCAAAAATATGAGAAATGTCTTCTGGAGCGATTCCTGTACCATTGTCAGTAATATCCAGTTTTATATGGTCTTCATTAAGATTATATGTTCTCATCATGATATCCCCATTATCAGACACTGCTTCATAAGCATTTACAAGGATTGCAACACAAGCCTGTTTTATTTGATTCTCACTGCAATATATTGTATCCCACCGGGCGGCAAAATCAGTGATGAAAGATATATTTGCCATTTTCATTTGATGCGCCATCAAATCATAAGTTTCCTGTAATATATTATGCAGTTGTTTGTTTTCAAAGTGCTGTTGATCTTTTCTTGAAAAGTCAAGTAATCCTTTTACAATATCACCGCACCGTTTTGTTTCTTGTTCAATAACTTTTAAAGATTTTAACATCGATCCTTTTACCTCGTCCTCAAAGTCCAATTTCCTTAGTTGTTTCTGAACAAGTTTTGTATAGGTTAAAACACCTGATAAGGGATTGTTTATTTCATGGGCAACAGATGAGGACAATTTTCCAAGAGATGCTATTTTCTCCACATGGAACAGTTCACTTTGCATTTCAGATAACTCTTCAGATTTTTTTTGAACTTTATATTCCAACTGGTGCGACCAGTTTTCCAGTTCTTTATTAGCAGTATCCAAATTATCAAGCATGTTATTGAATGCGAGGGAAACCATCCTCATATCGTTCAGCAGATTAGGTTTTATTTCCAATCGTGCACTTTTATCACCCTTCGACACTGCCTCACTGGCTTTTAAAATTGCATTTAATGGGTTTTTAATTTTATTATTGGTGAATAATATTAAAAATGCGACAAGCAGCACTGTTGTAAGTGTGGCCAATAGAAAAAAATCTGTTGAAGATTCCTTTACTGCTACATCAAGATCTTCCAATGGAATTTTTAAAATCAGGGAACCAAGAATTTCATCATTTTCCGTGTGTGCATGACAGGAACTCAGGTAGCAGGATTTTTCATTAAAGATGGGTGATCGGATTAGCAGATGCCTGTGCCCTTCACCGTCCTCATTCATGCAGCATGCGCTTTCTGCATCTATGATCCTGTAAGATTTCTCTTTTGGGGGAAACATGGAACTAATATCCGGGTGGCAACCCTTACAATTTGGATTGCTTTGGCAGAAAGTATCGAAAGAAAAGGTAGAATAAACAAGGCTATCTTTACTATTATACATATTAGCCTGGTCAATCCCAGACATTGTATTAATAATATCAAGTGTACTTTGCAGCGCACTCTTATCATTGGTAAGCATTGAATTGTATAAAGCTCCTTCCACAATGGAACCGATATTGTTTCCGCTTTGACGAATGACAGTATTCAGGTGTTTTTCATAAACCGATCTGAAAATGACCCCAAATGATAAAAACAGAATCACAGACAATACCGTTATAATGTAAACTACCCGGCCATAAATTGAGGAATGGAATCGTAAATAACTTTTAAAAAATTTATTAACAATACTTTTTTTACTATCAGATTTATTAAAGAAAATCATATCATCAAATTTATTTGATTATCAATAAACGCTGATAAACAATAGGTGCTATATGCCTGCAAAATACAAAAAAAAACTGGTGATTCACACCAGTTTTAATTTTTTTTTTTATCATGCTTTATCTAAAAACTCTTCCTGGAAATCCTTCCAGATTTCATCCTGCAATTCTGAAAGTGGATTAATCCGCAGTTCACCTCCCTCCTGTAAAACAACCATGGAAGGTTCGGATGAATGTTTTCCAATCGAAACTGCTAAAAAATCCTTCAGTCTTTCCAATTCTTTTGTCGCCCACCGCGTTGCCTCATCAGCAAGGTAATATGACTTTGTCTCCGCCACCCAGTTTGAGGGTTTAATATTATATATCCAACCTTTTTCATAAGGGTCCTCATTTATCATTTCGGAGCTTTCATTTAGTATTGGGTTCATCTGCATGATTTCTCCGGAAATAGGTGAAAATATCCTGAGTAGTTTGCTATTTTGATCAATTTCTGCAATCAGGTCTCCTTTGCTAATTGTTTCACCCGGATTCCTGAGATTTCTGACTTGTACATCTCCAACAGTTTTTAGCAGAAAATCATCCAACCCCACCTTAGCTGCACCTGATTTTTCCAAATAAGCCCATGTATGATTTTTACTGAAAAATAATCCCTGTGGAATATTCAGAATATTAGCTGTAAGAACATCCCATGTTTTGCGAATTTGTTTCACAATCTTTGGTTGTTTATTTAAAATAATCCAGAATGGGATTAACAAAGCAAAGAATGCGAGGATGATCAAGTATTCAATTCCTTTTGTGTCAAAAATGTTAGTGTAAGTGAAATTTTCCATTTTTTTGTTTTTTATGCAATCACATTTTATTTAGTGAAAGCGGATTAGTCTATTTTTTTATTTACCCATGATGGCGATTCACGTAAAACAGGCATCCGGGTTATGATCCACCTGAATATCCATATTTCTGTGAAAATTACCGTCAGGGTTACTACAATTTCCATCCAGGATGGAAAATATTGTACGGCTGCATCCCATCTAAAACCAATTACGGTGACATTGAGTCTGTTTACAATGATCCCAAGCATGGTTATGAGGGCAGCAACTTTTATTAATAATATGTTATTCTTCCGATAACTATAGAAGAAAAGCATCATGGGGAAAAGCACAAAGCCTATCATCTCGACGAGAAACCAATAACCCATGGTGGTATTTAAAAGTCCCCAGTGTTTTCCATGAACAAAGATGAGAACCTGTAGGAAAAAGTAAGCGAACATAGCCCCGGTACAGATTTTTGATAAACCGCGTAATATTCCGTTATGTGATTTATGATTTTTTTCACTGATCTGATCGGAAAATACTTTCTGGCTGATGGAGCCCTCAAAGATCACCATTGAAAGCCCGGCAAAAATGCTCGATACAAAAAATAATATTGGAATAAATTCAGAATACCAAAGTGGATGTATTTTATCTTTGGCCATCAGATAAAGCGCACCCAACCCCGATTGATGAAGCGTGGATAACGTGATCCCGAAAATTACTGCTGCAATGGTCATTCCTGACAGTATTTTACGGGCACGCCTGGCTCCGAGCCACTCTGCAATTGCCGGTGAAAACTCGATCAACTCTGCAACCATATAGAGCAGGAAATGCCAGGCCACTAAAAACAGTACCGAACTGGTTCCGAAATTATTTCCAATAATCGGGTTTATCACATTCCATGGCCGCCCCAGGTCAAGGAGCAGGGCGCCTGCATAAAATACATACGCCAGAAACCCATTTAAAACCGTCACCCTGACAATGGAATGATATTTTCGCATATTCAGGATATACACCATAAAGGTAAGCACGTAAGCTCCTCCTGCAAATGCAACCCCTGTGACCACATCAAAACCGATCCACAAACCCCACGGTACCTCCTGTGTAAGATTTGTGATGGAACCTAATCCTTTCCAGAAACGGATGATGATCAGTACGAGACCCAAAAACATTATAGGTAAAGAGATGATATTAAAAGGAGTAAAAAATTTACCCCTTGGTTTCAACTCATTTACCAGGAACTTCCATATGGATTTACCATCATTATCTTTTGCTATTGTATAATCTGTGTTACTCATTTTCTAATTCTTTAGTTTGATTATTTTTGGTTGCTTCACGAATTCCTAATAACAGTGCCGGCCAGAGTACAAATACTGTGGGGACACTATAAAGAAATCCTTTCGATAATTCAGGGTACGATGTTTTTTGAAGCTTTGTGTTAAAACCCAATTCATCAAACGGAACAGGTGAAAGGTATAAGTACCCTGTTCCACCGACTTCATGTTCTCCATAAATGTGATCAACATATTGATCAGGGTTTTCATGGATTCTTTTACGTGCCTCGGCTACCAATTCCCTCCGCGTT
>JAUVJI010000183.1 GCA_030596605.1 Bacteroidales bacterium | reverse complement strand
TTGATTGCTCAACATCCGGGCACGGTGAAATAGTAGAAGAGCTAAATAAATTTTTTAGAAGTACCTATAAGAATGATTATTTTACCATACGTGAAAGAGAAGTGCTTGAACATTTACAATTGGGACGTGAAAGTAGTGAAATAGCTCAACGGATGGATATAAGCAACCACACGGTAGATACCTTCCGACGAAGAATGTTAAGCAAATCAGGCTGTAAAAACACCATAGAATTATTAAATTTTTCGAAGCGAAACGGAATATTATAAAGATTTAAAACGTACTCAATTTTGAGTATTGCATACAGGTTTTTGATGTATTATCTTTACAACAATTTTACAATTAAAAAAAATCTTATGAAAAAACTTATTTTATCTTTAGCCGCAATGATGATCATTGTTATGTATGCTTATTCGACCATCTGGACCGTAAGCAACCACCATGACAGCCCGGGGCAATTTACAAGTGTGCAGGATGCTGTTGATGCTGCCTCTGCCGGAGATACAATTTATATCTCTGGGTCTCCTACTTATTATGATGAGGGTACTGCCATATTTGTGAGGAAACAACTTGTTTTAATTGGTGCGGGATTTAATCCTGGCAATCAATGGAATTATCCTACAAAGATTGGGAAAATTACTCTACAAAGAGAACTTGATGCTTCTAATAATATTTTAAGTTCTCCTGATGGTACAGAAATTATTGGGATAAGCCTAACAGCACCTACTTACGGTAACATTAATGGATCTGATAATTATCCCTTAGGTTGTGGCATTGACAATATTAAAGTCTACAGATGTAAAGTTTTTTCCATACAAATATATGGTGATATTAGTGATAATTCTATAGGGTGGACTATAAAACATTGTAATGTACATTTGATAGATGGTCATCTGTATAGCCAATCAACTCGAATAAGAAACAACTTTATAAATCATTGGGGATATGGAAGCGCTTCGGAATGCATTCAAAATTTTGATGGAAACACCTTAATTATTAATAATATTTTTCTTGGATACACTGATGAAGCCTTTAAGTATGTAGAAAGGTGCCAAATTTCAAATAATATATTTTACGGAATTTCTACTGCAGGAGCTGATTATTGCACTTTTAATAATAATATTTCTTATGGTAGTGCAAGTTGGATATTTTTATATGATCATAATACCGGTGCGAATAACCAAGTGAATGTTGATCCAATGTTTGTTTATGTTCCAGGTAGTGGTTGGTATGTCTTTAGCTATGATAACGATTATCATTTACAACCAGGATCTCCTGCAATAGGTACAGGAACTAATGGAACAGATATTGGAATATATGGCGGTGCATATCCACTACCAAGTGGAGGAGATAACCCTTATGAAACAAGTCCAATGCCGCCGATACCCCAGATAATTGAGATGAATGTATGGAATGTTGATGTACCACAAAATGGCACACTACAAGTAAATGTAAAAGCACGTAAACAGGATTAATTTTAGAATTATGAAAATATATATTTTCTTTATAATCCTGCTGTTTTTGAGTATTTGCGATTGGGGTATTTCACAGCAAATAACTTCTGCAGAGTATTTCTTTGATACGGATCCGGGTATAGGAAATGGAGTGCCTCTATCTATTACTCCAGGTGATACAATTAACGATATATACAATTTTTCTGTAAGCGGGTTAACAGCCGGACTCCATAACGTTTTTATCCGGTACCTTAATGAAGATGGAAAATGGAGTTTGTATGAAGGGCGGTGGTTTTATGTCCTACCTGATACCCTGCCCCCTTCTGACCAACCAGTTGTGGCAGCTGAATACTTTTTTGATACCGATCCGGGTATTGGAAACGGAACTTCCATTTCTGTTATTTCAGGCGATACCATAAATCAAGTTTTCGATATACCTGTTACGGGAATTACTGAAGGATTTCATTCCCTTTTCATGAGGTTTCTTAATGATAATGGTAAGTGGAGTTTATACGAAGGGCGGTGGTTTTATGTCCAACCTGACATAACCCATCTTCCGGCACCTAAAGTGGCTGCAATCGAATACTTTTTCGACACAGACCCAGGGATTGGAAGTGGAACCGCAATAAGTTTGAATCCTGATGATACAGTTACAGGTTCATGGAATCTATCCACTTCAGGTTTGGGAAACGGACAACATTACCTTTATGTAAGGGTAACTGATGAGGATGGTTCATGGAGTATTTCACAACGGGATACATTTTACCTTTCGGATGGATTGCAACTTAAAGTTTTCCTCGAAGGGCCTTTTTCAGGAACCGAAATGAATACATCGCTAAATCCATCTGAAATTCCGCAAAATCAACCTTATAACACTGAACCATGGAATTATGCCGGTGAAGAAAGCATTACTGATTTAACTGATCCTGATATAGTGGATTGGGTACTGGTTGAACTTCGTGAATCAACCGGGGACGCTTCAACAGCAACCGGCGATTCAATCGTTTCGAGACAGGCAGCTTTTTTAACAAAAGATGGCTCTATAAAAGCATTTGATGGAAATGTCCACCTTCCTGTAAAATCTGAAATTACGGATAACCTGTACTCGGTCATCTTGCATCGGAATCATCTCGGTGTGATGTCGGCAGATCCATTGGTTAAAACCGGTAGTTTATTCTCCTATGATTTTTCCGATGCTTCAGAAAAAGCTTTTGGAGGGATCAACGGACACAAAGAACTTGTTCCTGGTTTATGGGGAATGATTGCCGGTGATGGCGATGCAAACGGTCAGGTGGGAAATGCTGATAAGAACGATATATGGTTTATTCAGCAGGGTAATTTAGGGTATTTACACGGCGATTTTAATATGGATAGCGATGTAAACAATATGGACAAAGTAAAATGGAATGAAAATGCCGGTAAAGCTGGAAAGGTTCCTGAATAAACTGATGACATTATAGAAAAGAAAGGAGCTATGGCTCCTTTTTTATTTCAACTTCTCCATAAATATTTTCTCCTCAACAATCACCCGTGTATGAGTACCAATCTCAATTAATTCCTTGTCATCCCAGACATGCAGCTCAAATAAAAGTTTTTTGCCATCAACTGATTTTAGATAGGAGTTGCTTCTAACTTGTTTTCCAATGGGCGTTGCTTTCAGATGTTTTACGTTAACTTCTGTCCCTACCGTTGTAAAACCATCCGGCAGAAAAGGTTGTACACTTTTTTGTGCTGTTTTTTCTATCAATACAATCATGGCCGGTGTGGCAAATACATCTACTGATCCGGAACCTAATGTTTTAGCAGAATGAGCATTTGTAACAATTATTTCCTCTTGATTTTTTATACCGGTTGGGATTTTTATATCCATTCTAATAATTTAATATGATTGTTTCTCGCATAAAATAAAAATCTTTTTCCATAAAATTAAAATAAATTGTATTAACCTGAACATTCAGAGTTTCAATTGTATTGACATAAAAAAATCCCGACCACAACATAGTTGGAACCGGGATCAAAAACAAGAGGTTATCAATTTACTTTTTATCAGGATCTTCTTTTTTAGTATTACTAGTGTTTTTGTTAGTTGCTTTAGCAGATTTTGCGCCCTCTTTATCGTGACACTCTTTTCTACCTAAATCTTTAGATTTTGAAGGGCAACAAGTTTTTGCGCTTTTACAAGTTTTTGAACAATCTTTACTTTTTACTTCTTTCTTTGGAGGATCATCATATACCTGGTCAGCCATAACTGAATCAATGGTAACAGCTCCGATAAATAAGAAAGACAATACTCCTACTACAAACATTAATTTTTTCATACTTAAAATTTCTTTAAATTTATAACCTTTATTTAATTTCTGCGACAAACATAATACAGTTTTTTTGTTCGTTATGTTAAAGAGTTGTTAATTATGTTAATTTTTTGTTAAAATAGATTTTATCGTGTTTCATAAACTTAATTTTGATCTATGAATCGAAAAGTGATAACCCTAATTATAGCCTTAACCACTATATCGTTGGTTGCTGCATTAATCACACAGTTATTCTGGGTTCGGGATGCGTTGCATCTAAAAGAAGACCAATTTAATAACAGTGTAAAAATTGCTCTTAAGAGTGTGGTGAATCAATTAATGACCTCGGGAAAAACATATTCACCAGAAATGGTTGATGTAGACACTGACCTTTACTGGGAGCATGTCGATATTTTTTCAATCATTCATCCTGATGTGGTTGATTCATTGCTAAAAGAGGAATTTTCAAGTATGCAAATGCAGGGTGATTTTGATCATGCTATTTACCGCGAAAATGACAAAATGTTTGTAATGGGGAAATATAACGGGCACATGCAACAACTGCTCGACTCTCCACATTGGGTTTCACTTACCTGTCTTTGCCAGTCGGAAAGTTATTTACTCTCTGTTTATTATCCTCGCCAGCAACAGATGATCCTCAGTACTATGATCATTTTGCCGGTCATGTCGGGTTTATTTCTTTTGATACTGATATTCAGTTTCTTTTTTACCATTTATTCCCTTCTTAAACAAAAGAAACTGTCGGAAATGAAAACCGATTTTGTAAACAACATGACCCACGAATTTAAAACCCCGATTGCCACAATTTCCGTCTCAAGTGAAATGCTGACTAAAGATGCAGTTATCAAATTTCCAGAAAAAATTAAAAAATACGCCAAAATAATTTTTGATGAAAATAACAGATTAAAAAACCAGGTAGAGCGCGTGCTGCAAATGGCCATCATTGATAAAGGTGATTACAAACTAAAACTGAAAGATGTCAATGTGCATGAAGTAATAAATGAATGTATCAATCATTTTACGGTTCATATCAGTGAAAGACATGGAAACCTGAAGTCGGATTTGAATGCTTACCAGGCAGTGATAAGAGCCGATAAAGAGCATCTGACAAATATCATTAATAACCTTTTGGATAATGCCAATAAGTATTCCCCTGTTAATCCTGAAATAATTATTAAATCGAGCAACCTGAATGGGAAAATTTATATCAAAATTGAAGACAAAGGCATCGGGATAAGCAAAGAAAATCAGGGTGATGTATTTAAGAAGTTTCACAGGCTTCAAACAGGCAATATTCATGATGTAAAGGGATTTGGAATTGGTCTTTTTTACGTGAAAACAATGATTGAAAACATGGGAGGAAAAATCGACCTGAAAAGTGAAATAGATAAAGGAAGCAGCTTTATACTTTCATTCCCAGTTTAAACAAAAACCGGCCAAATGAGTTTACACTAATATATTTCTAATGTTAAACCAAATTAACTGTTTTGAAGACAAATAAAAAGCAAACCGCCCGAATACTGCTGGTTGAGGACGATCCCAACCTGAGTATGGTAATACATGACTATCTCGATATGCTGGACTACAAAACCACCGTTTGTAAAGACGGGGAAGAAGGCCTGAGTGAATTCAGCAATGGAAAATATGATCTTGTAATCCTTGATATAATGATGCCCAAAAAGGATGGGTTTTCGGTGGCTGAGGACATTCGTAAATTTGATGATCTTACACCCATCATCTTTTTAACTGCCAAAACGCTGAAAGAAGATAAGATTAAAGGATTCCAGGTTGGATGTGATGATTATATTGCAAAACCATTCAACACTGAAGAACTCAGCATGCGGATAAGCGCTATATTAAAGCGTTGTATGAGAGATCAAAATGGCATGCACGACAATAACAATGGTATTTTCGAAATTGGCAAATATAAATTTGATTATGAAAATATGTTGTTAAACTCTGGAGGGAATCAACATACTCTTACCCGAAAGGAAGCAGCTTTGCTGAAACTATTGTGTATTTATAAAAACAAGCTGCTAACCCGTGAAACAGCTTTAAAATCAATTTGGGGTGACGATGATTATTTCATTGGCCGGAGTATGGATGTTTTCATCACCAAACTTAGAAAATACCTCAAAGACGATCCAAGCATCTCCATTACCAATGTACACGGAACCGGATTTAAACTTGAGATCAGTGATTAATTGTTTATTTCATATTAATTTAATAAACATCAATCTTCTAAATACCTTTCACTCCTCCCACAGTCTTCGAGACAAAAATTCCCTTCTCTGCCGCTCAGGGTATTTTCCCTCAGACTGACCTGCCCTTTGAACACTGAACTTCGAACTCCGAACCTCGAACTTCAAACTATTTTATCGTATCCCCCTCCTCATCCCAAAGAATGATAAAATCTTTTTTGTCGTTAGTTCTCTTTTTTGGTGATTTTTTCTTTTTGTTCGTTTGATCCCGCTTTTTAATCGTGTCTGTTTCTTCCTCTTCCCATTCAATTTTGAAATCAATCTGGTTATTTTCGTCTGTTTCGAAAAATTCTTCTTCCTCTATTTGATCCTGTTTTTCTTTATCTAAAATCTGAAACTCCTTTTTAAAAGCATCTTTGATCTCTTGCCTTTCCTTTTTTAAATCAGATGAAATTTTCTTCCTGACTTCCTTTGTATCGTATTTAATATCCGGATCATTTGCATTTCCTGTCATTTTCAGGAAAATGGTGGTTCTGCCAAGCCCGTCATCTTCATTAAAAATTCCATCAATTTCTTCTTCTTTTCGTTCTTTCTTTGAAATTAGCTCGGAAAGTAAAATCCGGATGTGGTATTCAATCTCATTCTGAAATGTATGGGTGCCATTGATTTTCAAGTCGAGTGTATTGGATTCAATATCCATTTCAGGTATGTATACCACCTCTTCCTTAATTAGAATCTGGTTTTTTAGTGTTGAAAACCGTACTTGCTCCAGATCATCGTTTTTAACAAATTTGGATAATTTATTCAGGGGTACATAATTTAATAATTCACCATCTGTAATTACCAGGTCGCACAGGGTGTAAACGCTTTCCCTCTCGATTTTTAACTCAGGACTGATATATGATTTATAATGGACTTTAGCATTTACATTTCCACGTAAATTTTCGCTTGTAATACTTTTTTGTCCAAATTCTCCCAGTTCATAAAACAAGTTTTGAATATTTACATCAAAAATATCTGCTTCACAATTCAGCCAGAACTTTTGAGGGTTTGTTCCATCAATGATCCCTGAAAACTCTGTTGTTCCTTGCATTGATTTAAGAGATGCATTGTCAACAGTAAGTTTTCTGTCATTCAGTTGAACACGGCCCTTCATATTCCGGGCATTAAATTTCCTGAACCAAAATTCTTTGATGTCGAGATTGAGGTCAAAACTAATTCGTTCAGAAAAACGAAGACGGTATAATGTGTCTGTTCTGCTCTTTTTATAAATCAGGAAATCATCTAACTTCAGAGTATTGGAAATAATATCAGCTTTTACTTTTATTTTTTCTTCAGGCAGGAAGACAAAAGCCATTAAGTTTAGAAAAGTACCTTTCATTTTAAAATCACTATTGGCAATATTTCCTTCAAAGTGTTTGATCAAAAGGTCTTTATTATTAAAATTGAAAGAGCCATTCAGATTTTTATAACCAACAGGGCTATTTTTCAACTCAATATTAACACCTGAAATATCCATTGATCCTGATGTTTTACTGGAAATAAAATCTAATATGGTAAACTGCCGGAAACCTTTCAGTCTGTTTTTAAACCGTAAGTCTAATTCAAGTTTTCCTGAAATACTTCGCAAAGTATCAATACTGTAAAGCTTATCAATTTTTCTTAAATCAATGCTTGTGGTTATGCTCACATCAATGGATGGATTTTCAAAATTTACCAGCTTCAACTCCCCAAATATATCTCCGGTTACTAACCTGGCTTTAAAATCCTGCAGGCTGATCGAAAACGATTTTTTTGATTTGGACTTTCCGTTTTGGAATTTACCATTGAAAGATACATTTACCATCGTTATTCCCGATTCAGGATGTTTGATCCTGCCATTTTCCAGGAGGAAATCAAAAGTGATCATCGGTAAAGTATTGCCTGAGAAATCGCCTTTGATGAATGCATTAAAGGTTAAATCACCACTAAGATTATACGCTTTTAAAGGGCTTTGATACTCTTCAGGAATGATTTCGAAAAACGACTTTATTTCAGATCGTTTAGCATTGATTGTGATATCAAGATCTTTGTTTTTTAATGATGATTGTATCGATCCTGCAATATCGAATTCAAGTCCAGCTACATCTAATGCCCCATCTTTAATCAGATATATATCCGTCTCTCTGTTTACATCAATAATAAGGTGGGTTTTTAATGCCCTTTCTTC